>JBMYXB010000062.1:0-13210 GCA_049608005.1 Vicingaceae bacterium | reverse complement strand
GTAAGTACGATTTAATTATGTGCGATATTAAAATGCCAAAAATGGATGGTATTGAGGTGTTAGAAGCTGCAGTTAATCAGGGTGTAGATACACCAATTGTTATGATTTCTGGTCATGGAACGATAGAAACAGCAGTTGAAGCGTTAAAAAAAGGGGCTTATGATTTTATAGCTAAACCTTTAGATTTAAATCGTTTATTGGTTACGGTTCGTAATGCAATTGATAGAAAGGAGTTGGTTCAGGAAACTAAAAAATTACGCAGAAAAGTTAGTGCAGGAAAAGGGCAGACAGAAATTGTTGGGGAGTCGGAAGGAATAATGCATGTTAAGGAGATGATTGATAAAGTTGCTCCGAGCGATGCTAGAGTTTTAATTACTGGAGGAAACGGAACGGGTAAAGAGTTGGTAGCAAGAAGCATGCACGAAAAATCAACTAGAAATAAATCGCCATTTATTGAAGTAAACTGTGCTGCAATTCCTTCTGAATTGATAGAGAGTGAGTTGTTTGGTCATGAAAAAGGAGCTTTTACTTCTGCAATAAAGCAACGAAAAGGTTGTTTTGAGCAAGCTGAAGGTGGGACACTTTTTATGGATGAAATTGGTGATATGAGCCTTTCTGCACAAGCAAAAGTGTTAAGAGCTTTGCAAGAAAGTAGAATTACACGTGTTGGAGGCGAAAAAGAAATTAAAGTTAATGTTAGAATTTTAGCTGCAACCAATAAAGATTTGGTGAAAGAAATTGCTGAAGGAAACTTTAGAGAAGATTTATATCACCGTTTAAGTGTTATTTTGGTTCATGTTCCATCTTTAAATGATAGGAAAGATGATGTGCCAATTTTAGCTCAGTATTTTTTAAATCAATTATCGCAAGATCATGGTAGAGATATTGAATTTGATGCTAAGGCTTTAGAGGAATTAAAAAATGTTAATTGGACAGGAAATATTAGGGAGCTACGAAACATTGTAGAGCGTTTAATTATTTTGTGCGATAAAACAATTACTGCTGCTGATATTAAAATGTATGCTAACCCTAAGGGGTGATTATACAAAGTTTTTTTGTCTTGAAAAGTACGTTGAGTTTTCGCTTTACGAAACGATGAACCAATGTGGTTTTGAAAAGTTAAGTAATACGTATTTTGGGTTGGTTCGTTTAACACCCCTGTTGGAAACGTTTTAATGTTTTTTACAACGGTTATTAAACTAAGTTAACGTTTTTTAAGGAGAAAGTTAAGTGGTTTTATCTCAATAAATTAACGTGTCCTATTTTTTTATGAATGGTGTGATCTATTGTTTTGAGTTCAACTTTCCATGTATAAACTCCAGATGGCACATCTTTACCTTTTAGTTTTCCGTTCCAACCATTTGTAGGACTTTTAGTATTAAAAATTACTTCTCCCCAGCGGTTAAAAAGTTTAATATCATAATCTAAAACGCCATCAACACTAATTAAAAACTCATCGTTTAACCCATCGCCATTAGGTGTAAAAGAGTTTGGAGGAAAGAATAAGAAGTCTGGTTTAATCCATACTTCTTGTTCAGATGTATGGCTACAGCCAAATTCGTTAATAACATAATGCTCAAAAGTATAACGACCAGGCTCATTAAATGTATGGTAAAATAAGCTGTCAGAACTAGTTAGTCCATCGCCAAAACTAAACTGGTGTATGCTTGTGCTAGAATTATCGTTAACTTCTATTTGATGATTAATAAAATAAGTTTCTGTAGGATGGAGTAAAAAGTTAGATATAGGAGTTGGATTAACTGTAATGGCATTTAATAGGTGCATAGTATCTGATTTTATGCAGCCAGAATTGGTTGTGCCAATTAAAGAAATATGGTAACTACCAGGATCAAAATAAGTGTAATCTGGTTCAAATTCATTAGAAGTAAATCCGTTGCCTAAATTCCATAAATAAGTTAGTTGAGTTGATGCATTAGAGTTGTTCTCAAAAACAGGTTTAAAGGGTTGGCATCCTGTATTTAGTGGTATGGAAAAATTTATTTCAGGATCTGCAAAAACATGTAGTTGATCGTTGTAAGAAGTACTGCAGCCATAATCATTAACGGTTAGGTTTACAGGAAAACTACCAGCTTCATCATAAGTTATTTGAGTTTGTATAGCGGTTGTACTTGTAGGAGTGTTGAGTGCACCAAAATCCCAATTTATTGTAGTATTTGGGTTAAAGTTGCCAATGGCGTTTAAGGTAAATAAATTTGTTGATAAGCATTGTGAATTCTGAGGCACAAAGCTCGCTTGTAATACTGGATAAACAGTATAAATTTGGTAGCTGGTATCAAAACATGTATTTTGTTGATTAGCAACCAGCATTACATTATAAGAGCCACTATCCGCAAAGGTATGATTAGGTGTGTTTTGCACGATAGAAAATGAGTCGTCAAAATCCCAATAGGAAGAAGTATTATTGCTACTATTATTATCAAAACTAACTGTTAACCCATTACAAAATACTGTTTGTGGAGAGAAGGAGGAGGTAGGGTTTTCGAAAACACGAATTGAATCGGTAAAACTTTCAGTGCAGCCAAAATTTTTAATAGTAAGTTGAATTGGATAAGTACCTGCTGAAGTAAATGAAGTTTGTGTGTTTGTTCCATTACCATTTTGTGGATTAGCTAACGTACCAAAATTCCACTCAATAGTATCATTAGCGTTAGTGGTGCCATCAACAGTAAAATCGAACAAGTTTGCTTGTAAACATTGATTTGGAGGAGAAGTAAAGGAAGGCTCTAGTGCAGGATAAACGTAAAATTGATATGTAGTTGTGTCTGCACAGAAGTATCCAGGATTGGCAATTAAGGTAATATCGAAAACTCCAGTATCAGCATAAGTGTATGATGGAGATTCTAAAATAGAGGTGTCAGCAAGAGTAGATGGGTCACCAAAGTTCCAGAGGTAAGTGCTAGAATTGGTGCTGTTATTTGTAAAATTAACAGTAGTTCCGTTGCAAAAAAGGCTTTGCCCGTTAGCAGATTGATCGTCAGAAAAATCAGAAATTGTGTTGGTAGAACAGTTGGTTACATAAAGTAAAAAATCTCTATAAACTTCATTTAAATAAACACCGTTTCTATATTCTTTAACACTAATATTAAAGGTGTAAGCTCCAATGCTTGTTGGTGTTCCTATTAAAAAACCTGTTTGTGGATCTATTGTAAAAGCTGGGTTAGCATCAATTTGATAATTGGTAGAATAACCTGGATTCCAACCAATATTGGTATATGGCGGAGGTGTTGGAGGGTTTGGTGCAGGGTTTCCAGCAGGAGGAGATGCACCACCAGTTACAGCATCGTTAAAAGAATAATAAAGTGAATCTCCATCAACATCAGTAGCACTTAAATCATAAGAAAATTCATAACCTGAACACATCATTGTTGGGGGAGGGTTATTAAAAGTTGGACTGTTGTTACAAATTGCTTCACTACTTTCAGGTATATGAACTGAATAGGTTGATCCCATAGTTGTTGGGTTTACAATGTTCATCGCAGCAGGTCCTCTACAACATCTTTGGTAAACAATTTCATAACCTCCTGGTATTGAGGGTAAATTAAATATTTCGGTATATTCCGTTTTTTGTACACACACATTAGGAGGTGCTATTAAGCAAGGGTTTGGAATAATAACTGGCACACGAGTAATTGTAGTTAAAGGAGAGAGTTGTGTGGTAATTAATGTGCTATTGTTGTAAACCCCAATAGCAGCATTGTTATCAAACGAAGCACCAGAACTGTTGCAATCTCTGTAAAGTGTTAACGTAATTTTGTATGAGTCTCCTCCAAGGCACTCATAAGTCATAGCACCACCTACAATGTGAGATGCAAACATTTCTTGATTGTAGGTGAAAAATAAAACAACTAAGCAAGTTATTTTAATTATATGGTTGTAAATTTTTATCAAAAAAAAGTGCTAAAAAATAAAGGTAATGATTTTCAGGTAGTTCGTTACTTTATTGAAGGTGCTTTTTTTAAAGGTAAATTATTCCAAGTAAAGGTTTGCTAATTAAACATTGTTAATATGTATTATCCAAAAAGGAGTAATTAAAAGGGTTAATTCTCATATATTTGCGAAAATTGCAATTAATAAATGAGTTTTTTAAACATTATAAAGAAACCCAAAACACCAAAAGTAGATTTTGATGGTATTAATGGGCATCTTTCTATCTATGGGGTTTCAGTGCCAGAAAATCCTAATGTTTTTTATGAACCATTAATAGATTGGTTAAAAAAATATTTAAAATCTCCTCAAAAAAATACACAGCTCGATTTTAAACTAAGCTACGTTAATACGAGTTCTTTACAATATATTTATGATTTTTTAATGCTGTTAGATGATGCTGATGGCAAAAAAACTAAAGTAAAAGTAAACTGGTATTTTTTAAAAGATGATAGTGATACTAAAGAGATGGGCGAAGATTTTAAAGCTGCTGTTAATTTAGAGTTTTCTTTTATTGGAGTAAAAGATATTTAATATTAATTACTTTTTACCTGCAACAACTTCTTTTAAATCAGCTTTAGCTAAATATTTAATGGCTAAATGTAATAGCTTTTCGGGTGTAATTTCTTTTATTGTTTTGATATAATTATTATAAAAAGTATAATCTAAACCGTATTCGTTAACACTATCAAATAAAGCAGCCATATTAAAGGGGCCATCACAAGATTTTAAAAGTTGTCCTAACAGATAGTTTTTTACAAGCTCTAACTCTTCTGTAGGTATTTTTTCTGTTCTAATAATTTCTAATTCTTTATATATTTCTGCTAATGCTTTTTGGGTAACATCCGATCCTACTTCGGTAGAAATAAAAAAGTAGCCCACCTCTTTTAAAGACATAATTCCTGATCCAATTCCGTAAGTATAACCTTTATCCTCTCTAATATTTTTCATTAATCTAGAGCCAAAATACCCACCTAAAACAGTGTTTAATATTTGTAACCCAAAATAATCTTTATGGGTTTTGTTGGGCATTAATTTGCCAATTCTTATAGCCGATTGTAAGGCATCTTTTTTCTCTATATAAATAGAATTATCGGTAGAGCTTGGCTCTAAAAAAGTACTATTTGTATTAGAAGCTTTAGAAATTGGAGTTTCACCAAAAAAAGTATTAAGGATATCAATAGTTTTGGTATTTGCTTTTCCAGAAATAATGATGTTACTGTTACCTAAGTTATAATTTTTGTTGTAAAAAGAGCGAATATCTGCAATGGTAAGATCTTTATAATCTTGAACAGAAACAGGTTTTCCGTAAGGATGTGAAGCTCCAAAAATAGCCGACATAAAAGCAGATCGAGCAATAAATGATACTTTTTCTAAATTTATTTTAAACCGTTCAGCAGCATTGTTCTTAAAAATATCAAATTCATCTTCAGAAAATTTAGGAGAAAGAAGCACCTCTTTTACAAAAGGGAGTACTTTTTCTAAATGTTTGCTTAAAGTAAAAAGAGTTAAAGAGGCAGTATCATAAGAGTTTTCAACCTCAAAAAAAGCTCCGTATTTATCAATTCCTTCCGAAATTTCAAAAGAAGAATAATTTGCTGTTCCTTCCTTCATTAACTGATTGGTTGAAGAAGCAATTAAAGACTTATCTTGAAAACAATTTCCTGCTTTAAAAATAAAGTCAATTTTTAATATATCTTGACTGCCACCATTAATGTAGTTAACCTCAATGCCATTATTAAGGCTTGTTTTGGTTACTTCTAAAAATTCAATGTTGTTAACTTGCTTAAATTGCGGTGCTGATTTTCTATCTAAAATATCCATAACTATTTTTTCTTAGCGTAAATTAAGGTAGAGCAATTGGTTTCGTTTAAGATGTTGTTTGCAATACGTTTAATATCATAATTACTAACTTTTTGATAGTGGTCCATTTCAGTATTTACCGCATTAGCATCGCCTAAAAGCTCAGCAAAAGAAAGATTAATGGCTTTGTTTAAAACACTTGTTTCCGAAAATTGATTGGTAGATTCTATTTTGTTTTTTACTTTAAGCAGCTCGTTATCGTTAACTAATTCTGTTTTAATAAGATTAAGTTCTTTAATAATCGCTTTTTCAGCACTTTCAAAAGTAACACCGTCAATTAATTTTCCACTAATTGTAAATAGTCCTTCATCAAAACTGCCAGAGATAAAAGCATTGATTTCACTAAACAATTTTTGTTCTTTAATTAATGAGGTGTGTAATCTCGATGATTTTCCTGTGGAAAGAACATCGCTTAGTAAGTCTGTAGCAAAATAATCAGGATCATTTTTACTACACATTTTGTAGGCTTTGTAAATAGCATTTGCAGGTACATCGCGTTTAACAGTTAGCCTTTTTTCTTTAATTTGTTTGGGTTCTTTTGGTAAGCTTCGTTGGGCAACATTACCCGAAGCGATGTTACCAAACCATTTTTTTGAAAGTGTTTTTATCTCATCTAAATCAACGTTACCAGCAACAGTTAAAACTGCATTGTTAGGTAGGTAATGGTTTTTAAAAAAGGCTTTTACATCAGCCATAGTAGCCTCTTCAATGTGGCTAATTTCTTTACCTATTGTGGCCCATTTATAAGGATGATTTTCATAGGCAAGCGGCCTAAGTAACAACCAAACATCACCATAAGGTTGGTTTAAATAATTTTGTTTAAACTCTTCAATAACAACACTTCTTTGAACTTCTAAACTTTTATCTGTAAAAGCTAAACTTAGCATTCTATCAGATTCTAGCCAAAAAGCGGTTTCTAAATTATCTTTGGGTAGGGTAATGTAGTAATTAGTTACATCGTTTGATGTGAATGCATTATTGGTTCCGCCTACATTTTGTAGTGGCGTATCAAAATCAGGAATATTAATAGAGCCTCCAAACATTAAATGCTCAAAGAGGTGTGCAAAACCTGTTTGATTTTCATTTTCATCTCTAGCTCCTACATCGTAAATAAGATTAAAAGCAACTATTGGAGTAGAATTGTCTTTATGAACAATAACTTTTAAACCGTTTTCTAAAATGAATTTATCAAAATTTATCATGTACTAAAAATTGTATTTTTCGGATTTTATTTTGCTAATTTCAGCTTTGTATTCTGATGTTATATTATCAATAATTTTACTTACTGAATCAATAGAATCAATAAGTCCTGCAACCTGCCCAATTTCTAATTCACCCTCTTCTAAATCGCCTTCAAACATTCCTTTTTTAGCCCTACCTCTACCTAAAATTTCTTTTTGTTCTTCTATCGAAGCTCCGTTATTAATTGCTTGGCTAATTTGATTGTAAAATTTGTTTTTGATTAATCTTACAGGGGTAACTTCTTTTAATGTAAGTAATGTTGCACCATCTTTAGCTTTAACTATTTCTTCTTTAAATTTTAGGTGAGAAGATGCTTCTATTGATGCAGCAAACCTACTACCCATTTGCACTCCATCAGCTCCTAAAACCATTGCAGCCAACATTGCTTTGCCTGTACCAATACCACCAGCAGCTATTAAAGGAATTTGAAGTTCTTTTTTTACCATAGGAATAAGGCATAAAGTAGTTGTTTCATCTCTTCCGTTATGTCCTCCAGCTTCAAAACCTTCAGCAACAACAGCATCTACTCCTGCATCTTGAGCTTTTAAAGCAAATTTAACACCTGGTACTACATGGGCAACAGTAATTTTATTTTGATGAAAAAAATCGGTGTATTTTTTTGGGTTACCAGCAGATGTAAAAACGATTTTAACTTTTTCTTCAATTATGATATGAATTAGCTCGTCTATTTGAGGGTAAATTAAAGGTAAGTTTACCCCAAAAGGTTTGTCGGTTGCTTTTTTACATTTTTGAATGTGTTCTCTAAAAGTTTCAGGATGCATAGATCCTGCACCTATTATACCCAAACCTCCATTGTTACTAACTGCAGCGGCTAATTTCCAACCACTATTCCATATCATTCCACCCTGTATAATAGGATATTTAATGTTAAATAAAGTATTAATTCTATTTTCCATAACTCAAAAACGTTTTTTAAGATTTTTTACGAAACTACTAAATACTAAATGGAGTTTTGTATAAGAATTAATTTGTTTCATCCTTTTTTTATCAAAGGCTTACAAAACAAAGAGCGTATTTTTATAAAGCATGTCTTTAACCAAATAATAAAGCTGTTTTAATTGCTTATTTCTTTTAAATATTAAGATTGAACTTATTTATATGAAACAAATTTTTTAGTTAAAACGGACTTTTTATTTATAACATTTATTATAATCAACCCATTATGGTTGAGATTAAAATTGTGATTTTTCTTAAAGGTGTTAGTATATATTAATTGCCCGCTAACAGAATAGATATTTATTGTCGATTTTAGTTTATTGTTTATTTTAATATTACCCTTGTTTAACTGATAGCGAATAGAAACTGCAGGGTTACTTTCGTCCTTTTCTCCTATTCCTGTAATATTAGGAAAAACATACTCTGAAGTACCGATTGCCCAATAACCTGGATCAACATGTAGTTCGTTACCAATAAAGTGAACATGATAAGTGGTGTCATTCATCATGTTGGTTGTATCTATAGAAGAAATGTTATGCCCTGAATACCATATTCTTAATCTGTTACCATCCAGTAAGGGAGTGATTGATCTAATTTCGGCACTAAAATTCCCATTCGTCCAAGTAAAATCACTGCGTGTATGAATCGGAATGCTATCATGATACCATTTATTTATATCTCCATAAGATTTAAATTGATGAAGTGCAACTTGCATCCAATTGTCTCCAAAAACATTTTGAGCAACATCGGTAAAAAGATATATGGTATCACCAATCATAACTGGTGAAGGGGTTGATAACCCTACATAATTGTTGCCATTTTGATAAACATTTGTAGGAAGGGTGGCTGTTAATGTGGTGTCAATAAAATTAACACCATCAATACTTCTTACCAAACCAATACTAAAACCACCGATTGTGCTTGCTGCAGAAAAGAAGAGGTATAAGGTATCATCTTTTACCATAACTCCGGGTTCTGCCACAATTGTGTCCATCCAAATTAAATTAGGGTTTGGTTCTAAAACAACATTAGAATCTAATTGCCAATTTATACCATCGAGTGATGTTGCGTGAGAAATTTTAAATAAAAAAGGATTGTTTTCGGTATAAACTGTATTATACATGTGGTATTTTCCTTTATAAAAAGTAACACTTGGAGTTTCAATTCCTCCTCCATAGTAAGTTCCTGAGTCAGGTTCAAGAACTGGAAAAGCAGGATTTAACATCCAGTCATAACCATCAATAGAGGTCCAGCGATAAATACTTATTGTATCGGTTGGATGATTTAAACCTCCTTCCACTCCCATAGAGTACATTATGTATTGTCCATTTTCTTTTAAAACAGTAGGGTCATTCCATGGTGATCCAGTAATTTCATCTCCATAATTAATTACCGGATTTTGAGCGTATGGCACAAATTGCGGAAAAAATGTTGTGTCAAATGGCTGACCAAATAAATTTAAGGAAGTTATTAATGCAAGAAAGATAGTTAATGTTCTCATTTTTTTATATTTAAAATAAATCCTTATCCACAATATAAGGAAATGTAACTTTTAGTTGAGAATTTCTGTCCATTTTTCGTTTAATTGCAAAAATGGCTTCATCGTTTTTTACCCAGTTTCTACGAACAATACCATTGTTTACGTTCCAAAATAACATCAGTTTTAATCTTCCATGCTCAACAAAAACACTTCATAGTTTTTAGGAGAAATGGTATCAATTTTACATTCAGGGTAAGCATTGGTAAATGTTTTTGGAAATTTTGCTTTAGCTTTTTCATTCCATTTAAACTCAAAAGCGGTTAACTGATCATTTAGTTCTTCTACTAAATCAACTTCTTGTTGCTGTGTGGTTCTCCAAAAATAAAATTGCGAACGGTTATTTTTGTAATGTAGTTTTTTTACTCTTTCTGCAATAAGGTAGTTTTCCCACAATGCACCAATATCTGTTCGTTTATGTAGTGGAGTGTAGTTGCCGATAATAGCATTGCGTATTCCACAATCATAGAAATATATTTTTTTACTTTTTTTTAGCTCGTTCCTTATGTTTCTACTAAATGATGAGAGTGTAAAAATGACAAAAGTTTGTTCAAATAACTGAATGTATTTATCAACAGTTCCTTTATCAGCTCCAACCAATTGAGCAATTTCGTTGTAAGAAACTTCACTACCTACTTGTAGTGCTAATGCCTTCAATATTTTTTCTAATAGTTTCGGTTTTTTAATGCTATCCAACATTAATAAATCTTTGTATAAATAGCTGTCAGCAATTAAGTTTAATAATTCTTCACTGTCATTCGGGTTGGTAATTATTTCGGGATAAGAACCATAAATTAGTCGGTTTTCTAATTGCCTTTTTTCTTCTAATATTCCGTGGTGGTTCACCATTTCTTGAAAAGAAAGCGGAAACAAATTGTATTCAAATTTTCTGCCCGTTAAAGGCTCATTCATTTCGTTTGCCATTTCAAAAGAAGAAGAACCCGTTGCAATAACTTGTATATCTTTTAACTTGTCGGTAATTAATTTAAGTGTTAATCCAATGTTTGGAATCCGTTGTGCTTCATCAATAAAAAAAATAGTGTTGTTACCAATGTAGTTTTTAAGTTGGCTAGAAGTAATGTTGCTTAACAATGCTCTAATGTCTGGCTCATCTCCACTTACGTGTAAAACAGCTTCTTTTCTAATTTCGATTAAATGTTCTAGCAGAGTGGTTTTACCTACTTGCCTAGCTCCAAAAAGTAAAATAGCCTTTCCCTTAAAGAGTTTTTTATCAATACTTTCTATGGTAATTCTCGAAATCATGATTCAAATATATAATAATTTTCGATTGTAATCGCTAAAAAACATAATAATTTTCGATTATAATCACTAAAAAACATAATAATTAGTGATTTAATAATGTTAAGATGAAAAAAAAAACACTCATAATTGAGTGTCTTTTATCTATATTTTTTAAATCTGTCAGGTTTTTAAAACCTAACAGATTTATTATCAAAACAAATCTTCATCCACAATATTAGGAAGCGTAACTTTTAGTTGAGGATTTCTATCCATTTCGCGTTTAATGGCAAAAATGGCTTCATCGTTTCTTGCCCAACTTCTACGAGCAATACCATTGTTTACATCCCAAAACAACATCGATTTTAATCTTCTGTCGGCATCAGCAGAACCATCTAAAGTCATTCCGAAACCTCCATTAGTTACTTCGCCCCAACCAACACCACCACCATTATGAATAGATACCCAAGTAGCACCTCTAAAGCTATCTCCAATAACATTGTGTATTGCCATATCAGCAGTAAATTGTGAACCATCATAAATGTTTGAAGTTTCTCTGTAAGGAGAATCTGTTCCAGAAACATCATGATGATCTCTTCCTAAAACTACAGGTGCAGAAAGTGTTCCGTCAGCAACAGCATTGTTAAAAGCTTCAGCAATTTTGCTTCTTCCTTCGGCATCAGCATATAAAATACGTGCCTGAGAGCCCACAACTAATTTGTTTTCTTGTGCTCCTTTAATCCAAGTAATATTATCTTGCATTTGTTGTTGAATTTCTTTTGGAGAAACTTTCATCATCTCTTCTAAAATTTCGCAAGCAATGTTGTCTGTTTTTAATAAATCTTCAGGATTTCCAGAGGCACAAACCCATCTGAAAGGGCCAAAACCATAATCAAAACACATTGGTCCCATAATATCTTGAACATAAGATGGATATTTAAAATCAATTCCGTTTTCAGCCATAATATCAGCTCCAGCTCTACTCGCTTCTAATAAGAAAGCATTTCCGTAATCGAAAAAATAAGTTCCTTTTGCGGTGTGTTTGTTAACTGCGGCAGCATGTCTTCTAAGCGTTTCTTGTACTTTTTCTTTGAATAACTCAGGATTGTTTGCCATCATTTCGTTGCTTTCTTCAACAGAAATTCCAGCAGGATAATAACCTCCCGCCCAAGGGTTGTGTAATGATGTTTGATCCGAACCTAAATCAACGTAAATGTTTTCTTCGTCAAACTTTTCCCATACATCAACAATATTTCCATCATAAGCAATAGAAACTATTTCTTTGTCTGCTTTAGCTTTTGCAACTCTTGTACATAATTCATCTAAGTCAGAAATTACTTCATCTACCCAACCTTGTTCGTGTCTTTTCCAAGTCGCATCAGAATTTACTTCGGCAGTTACTGAAACTACTCCAGCAATATTTCCTGCTTTTGGTTGTGCTCCACTCATTCCTCCTAAACCTGCAGTAACAAATAATTTTCCTGCGGTTCCATTTGAGTCTATCTTACGGCAACCATTTAAAACAGTAATAGTAGTTCCGTGTACAATTCCTTGTGGTCCGATATACATGTAAGAACCAGCAGTCATTTGCCCGTATTGCGTTACACCTAAAGCATTAAATTTTTCCCAATCATCTGGTTTAGAGTAATTAGGAATCATCATTCCATTAGTAACAACTACTCTTGGAGCATCTTTGTGTGATGGAAATAACCCCATAGGGTGACCAGAATACATTACCAATGTTTGCTCATCTGTCATTTCAGATAAGTATTGCATGCACAATAAATATTGAGCCCAGTTAGAAAAAACTCCACCATTACCACCGTAAGTAATTAACTCATGTGGGTGTTGTGCTATGGCATAATCCAAATTGTTTTGGATCATCAACATAATCGATTTTGCTTGTGTAGATTTCCCAGGATACTCATTAATCGGGCGAGCATAAATTTTATAATCAGGACGAAAACGGTACATGTAAATTCGACCGTAAGTTTCTAACTCTTCCTTAAATTCTTTAATTAAAATAGGATGATGCTTAGCATCGAAATAACGTAAAGCATTTTTTAATGCTAGTTTTTTTTCTTCAGCAGTTAAAATATCTTTCCTTTTCGGAGCATGACTAACCGTTGTGTCTAGCGCTTTAAATTCAGGTAATTCGTTAGCAATACCTTGTTGTATTTGTTGTTTGAAATCCATCTTATTTTTCTTTAATTCTTCTTCCTTTAGATTTGTCAAAACCATAGGGGCAATGCCTGCAACCATTTTGACAGCAATAACCTCTTTTTAAAAGGTATTTTTCTGTAAAAACACGATAACCTTCTGGTGTAAGGTAAAAGTCGTCCTCCTCTAATTTGTTTATTTTTGAAAAATCATTCATTTTATAGAATGCTAAATTACGAAGATTGAGATTAATCTTATTCATACTAC
>JBMYXB010000061.1:0-13308 GCA_049608005.1 Vicingaceae bacterium | reverse complement strand
TTACAAGAGTTTGTTATAAATCTGAGTCCCACTTTCGTGGGGAACTGGAATTTGATGCATAAATAAATCATCACACAAAGGTTTATGCCTAATTTAATTGGAGCTTGAATTTTCTTCAATTAAACAAAATAAATTCCCCCTTTGAAGGGAGATAGGGGTATGTTGTACATTATTAAGTATGCAACAATATCATCACAAATCAGCTCTTTTACACGATTAGTATTGATTTACAAGAGTTTGTTATAAATCTGAGTCCCACTTTCGTGGGGAACTGGAATTTGAAGCATAAACAAATCATCACACAAAGGTTTATACCTAATTTAATTGGAACTTGGATTTTCCTCAATTAAACAAAATAAATTCCCCCTTTGAAGGGGGCTAGGGGGATGTTATCAATAGCAAAAGTTCTGGATAAGCTTCGCTGAATTTCGTTTTCCACTTTCGTGGGAAAATAGTGAGCTACAGAAAATGGAAAATAAAAAAATCCTCTAGAATAGTTGTTCTAGAGGATTTTTTTTATAATAATGAGCTAGTTTAAAAGCTTCCTAAACCTTGTAATAATCCTCCACCAATTGCCGCACCAATAACAGCAATGTAAATGATGGCAACAATTGCATATAGGCTAGATAAACAAAGACCAATAATAGCACAAATTCTTCCAGCTTTCATATTTTTAAAAGAACTTTCTGAGTATGTGTTAGGAGAATTATTGTAAAGTGCTGTTGCTTTTTTCGACATCACTAAAGCAATAATACCTAGTATTAATCCAGGGATTCCATAACAGAAACAAAAAACGATAGATAATATTCCTAAAACTAAAACTCCTGTAGCATTAGGTAGGTTTTGTTGTAATTGAGTATTAAAATTTTGCTGATCTTGTGGGCTAACTTCTTTATTTTCTTCCATAATATTTTATTCGAATTTTCAAAATGTAAAGGTTCAAATATAGAGATAAAAAAAGCTCCGAAGCATTGATTCGGAGCTTTTTTAAATTAGTTATAAAGTTTTATTTATACCTAACATAATTAATTTGATTTTGAGTAATAATAATAGCATCATATTTTTTTGATGATTTTTCTTCAGCTATTTTTTTAGTAAGATTATAAAATGATAATTTGATTTCATCAAATTGTATTGGTCTAGAATCTATTACTTTATATTTTTTGGTAGGAGATGCTAAAAAATATAGATCAAGCCCAAAGAAATTATTAGCATTTGCTTTTGTAATGTCTGTTGCAGGTGGATATTTTAAATATTGAATTGCAATTCCATCTCTAGTGTAAATAGCATCATAATTATTAGTTGGAGCATTTTTTATGATTAATTCTATTCTATCAGCAAAATCTGATACTTTATTTATTTGCTCTTTAGTTAAGCTTAAACTTTTAACCGTTGTAGTTTTATTAGTTTTTGATAGTAAAACGTAAAAATCTTTCCCTTCAAAATTAAGCGGTGTAGCTTTGTTTTGAGCTTTAGTAGTTGTTAAAGTTATTAAAAGAATTAATGTAGTGTAAATTATATTTTTCATGTTTATTGTTTAAGTAAAGTAATAGATCCTTTATGAATAGTACTGTCAAAATTATTTAACTCTAAGATAAAATAATAAGTACCTTCAGAGTATTCTTTTCCATACCAATCATTTTGATAACCTTCTTTTTCATAAATTTTCTTACCCCATCTGTTAAAAATTTGAAGTTTATTATTAGGGAAAAACTCTAAATTTTCGAAAACTAAAAAGTCGTTGTTTAAATCTCCATTAGGAGAAATAACATTAGGAATATTAACTGCACAAGGTATTACTAATACATCAGAATCAAAATGAGCAGAAGTACATTGATCACTAACTGTTAAATCGATAGTATTAATTCCTGCTGTTTCTGAAACATAATTTATAGGGTTGCCCGAATAAGAATTTACTCCATCAGTCCAAGAGAAATTATAAGGAGGAATACCATCTGTAGCGGTAGATGATATTGTGATATTTTCTCCAACACAAACAGAATCTATTGGTAAAATATTTAATACCATTGGTATGTAAGCACCACTTACAATGTACATGTTTCCAGAAATTTGACTGTTACAATTATCAAAAACGGTTACCGTAACTGTTTGTGCACTACTAGCAGTAAAGTTAATAATGCTGTCAGTATCGGTAGAAGCATTCCAATTATAATTGTAAGGAGCTGTTCCATTTGCTACAGTAGCAACAATTTCAACTGGGTAAGATAAATTAGGACATCTTAAAGTGATAGAATCAGATAAGTTTAAAGTCATTGGTGTGTAATCGACTGTTACAGTAAGAGAGTCATTAGCTGAAGCACCACAACCCCCATTTGCTGTTACATAATATGTTGTAGTTTGGTTAGGACTAACAGTTATACTATCACCAGTTCCATTTGGTCCCCAATTATAGGTATATAAACTTGTTCCATCAGTTGGAGCAGCACCAATGTTAATAGTTTCGTTGTTACAAAAAAGCGTAATGTTAGTTGTACTTATTGATACAGGTATAGTATCTACAGTAATGGTAACGGTATCAAAAACATTGGCATTACAAAAACCTGTAATTTCAAGAAAGTAAGAAGTAGAAGTTTGAGGTGAAACAGTAATTGGGTTACCTGTTATTCCATTCCATTGATATTGAGGAGTATTATTGCCATTAGTAGCATTAGCTTGTAAGGTTACACTTTCGCCACAATTAATAGTTGTATCAGAAGATAAGGAAGTAATTAATACTGGAACAGTATCAACTGTTATGGTTATTACAGAATCTATAGATACAGAACATGCATCTGTTGCAGTAACAGTGTAGCTTGTAGTTGTTTGTGGCGAAACAATAGGTCCAAATGGAGTGTAGTTATATGTGTAGTTTGGTGTTCCGCCTGTTGCTAATGCGTTTAATGTTACAGATTCTCCACAATGAATAGTTGTGTCAGAACTTGCTGAAGAAAACTCTAAAAGTGGAATATCTACAGTTACAATTATAGTATCATTTAATGTAACTAAATTACAACTATCGGTAACACTTATATAAAAGGTATCGGTAACCATACCTGCTATCATTATTGTATCGTTGTTAGAGCCTATTGGGTTTCCGCCTGCATCTGTCCAATTATAAGTAAATGGCTCTAAGGCTTGAGTGGCTTCTACATAAATAGGTAAGTTGGCTAGTGGGCAATCAAGAATTGTATCATGAGAGCTAAGAACCATATTGGGTAAATCTAGTATGTAAATATAACCAGTAGAAACGATTGTATCTCCACAAGCATTAATGGTATAGGCAGTAATAGAAATAGTGTCTTGTCCTTCAGTAAAATCAAAATCTGCAATAGGGTTAATAGTAAGTACAGCAGTGTTTTGCCCCGCTAAAAAAGTAATACTATCTGCAATTAGGTCATAATCTGTTCCGTTAATTGCGTTACCACCAATATCAAAATGAACTGTAACATCACCAACAGTATCAGGTCTTGTAAAGTTTATTGTTGCATCAGCACAACCTTCAATAACAGTAGAATCTCCAGTTGCAGTTACAACACTCACTTCAACTGCTTCGGAGCTAAAACTAGATCCTTCTAAAAATACACCAGTATCTAAGGTCCCATCTTGGCAATCGGCAACAGCTAGTTTAAAATGATAGGTTTGACCACATTGTACAAATTGTTTGATAGTTATTACTGTACTAAACCCATTAAACTCGTTATTTGCTTCGTTTGGATTGTCAACAAAAAATTGGCTATTTAATCCAGGGTGTATAGTACTTATAGTTATTGGGTCTGAAGTGCCAGGAACCTGAGCGATGTTAATTGCACCATTAGGAAATGCTGCAGGAGAAGCGTAAGGGCCAGTAATACCTGGACCACTTATGAAAAATGCAAAAATATCATTATATACAGTATTAATCCATTGGTGATACTCGTCAGAAGCAAAGACAAATCGAAATTCAACGGTATCTCCTTGTGGAGTGAAATCAAATTCCAAAGCTGCAGCGTCATTGGTTGTGTTAATTCCAGCTTGTACACTTTGTGCAATCAAAAGTAAATCATTATCCGCTGGTCCATTAAAATCTTCGGAAGGTTGAATACCTCCAACTGGGATGTCGTTAATATTACCAGTTGACATTACGATACCTGAATCTAATCCTAAAGAAGGGGATAAAGTATTTCCATTATTAAAAAATCCTATTTGATTGGGGTTACCAGAAAAGGTAATGTTTGCAGCAGAAACTCCTTGGCCTAAAAGGATATTATTTACAAGATTTGCAGCTGTATTATATGGTGTAGTGTTACTAGTAACCATCTGTGCAGTTAATAAATTGCATGAACTGAAAAGTGTTATGAAGGTAAGTGTAAATATTTTTTTCATATAATTTAGTTTATAAGATAGACTCTGTTTTATAGAATAGAGTTGCACGAATATATAAAAAAAATGTGCAATTATTTTGATAATTGCACATTTAGAAAATTGTTTAACAGTTGATTTTTTACTTTACCAACTTTTTATATTTAAATCTTTTAGGTTCAGAACCTAAACGTTTTCTTCTGTTTTCTTCATAATCAGAATAAGAACCTTCAAAAAATACCACTTCAGAGTTTCCTTCAAAAGCCAAAATGTGTGTGCAAATTCTATCTAAAAACCATCTATCGTGAGAAATTACTACTGCACAACCAGCAAAAGATTCTAAACCTTCTTCTAATGCTCTAATGGCATTTACATCTAAATCGTTGGTTGGCTCATCCAATAATAACACATTGGCTTCTTGTTTAATTGCCATGGCTAAATGTAAACGGTTTCTTTCTCCACCAGATAAGGTTCCAACTTTTTTGTTTTGATCTGAGCCCTGGAAATTAAAACGCGACAAGTATGCTCTCGAATTAATTGTTTTACCACCAAATTCCATCATTTCTGTTCCGCCAGAAAATACTTCAAAAATGGTTTTGTCATCTAATAAATCTTTATGCGATTGATCTACATACCCAATTTTTACCGTATCACCAACTTTAAAAGATCCGTTATCGGGCGTTTCTTCACCCATTATCATTCTAAATAAAGTGGTTTTACCAGCACCATTTGGTCCAATAATTCCAACAATACCAGCAGGAGGTAGTTTAAAGGTTAAATTTTCATACAATAATTTATCATCAAAACCTTTAGAAATTTCTGTTACATCCAACACTTCGTTTCCTAAACGAGGGCCATTCGGAATAAACAACTCTAATTTGGCTTCTTTTTCGTTGGCCGATTCGCTTAATAATTTATCGTAATTGGCTAAACGAGCTTTAGATTTTGATTGCCTTCCTTTGGCATTCATTCGAGTCCATTCCAATTCTTTTTGAAGATTTTTTCTTCGTTTACTTTCTGTTTTTTCTTCTTGTGCTAATCTGTTTGATTTTTGTTCTAACCAAGAAGAATAATTTCCTTTCCAAGGAATACCAGAACCTCTATCTAATTCTAAAATCCAACTTGCAGCATTGTCTAAGAAATATCTATCGTGTGTAATGGCAATTACGGTTCCTTTATATTGTTGTAAATGTTGTTCTAACCAATAAACAGATTCTGTATCTAAGTGGTTGGTTGGCTCATCCAATAATAAAATATCTGGGCTTTTTAATAATAATCTACATAGTGCAACTCTTCTTAATTCTCCTCCAGATAAGTTTTTAATTAAAGCATCTTCGGGCGGACAATTTAAAGCATCCATTGCTCGCGAAAGTTTGGTGTCTAATTCCCAAGCATCTAAAGCATCAATTTTATCTTGTAATTCAGCTTGTCGCTTCATTACTTCTTCCATTTTATCAGGATTATCTAAAACCTCAGGATCACCAAAACTGTTGTTTACAGCTTCATATTCTGCTAAAACATCTATGGTTTCTTGTGCTCCTTCTTGTACAATTTCCTTAACCGTTTTGGTTTCGTCTAATTTTGGTTCTTGCTCTAAATATCCAACAGAATACCCTTGGGCAAACGTAACATCTCCTTGGTATTTATCATCAACACCAGCAATAATTTTCATTACGGTAGATTTACCAGAACCGTTTAATCCAATAATTCCAATTTTAGCTCCGTAATAAAACGACAAGTAAATGTCTTTTAAAATTACTTTTCCGTTAGGCAATGTTTTGCCCACTTTGTTCATTGAAAATATTACTTTTTTATCGTCACTCATAATTATAGTTGTAAAGTTGAAAGTTGTAAAGTTAAGAAAGTAACTTTCATTTTTAAATTAAATATTTTAGTTAGTATTATTTATAATTAGATTTTTGTGAAATGGAAAAATTAGAATTGATAGTTGATGAAAATACTTCTTTGTTTCTTTATCAAGAAGAAGATGCCCAAGAGCTATTTGAATTAGTTGATAGTAATCGTAATTATTTTAAGCAATGGTTACCTTGGTTAAGTTACAACACTAAAGTTGAAGATACACACCAATTTATTTTAGAAGGTAATGCTAATTATAAAAAAAGAGTCAGCTTAAATTTAGGAATTAAGTATCAAGATAAAATTGTTGGATCGGTAAGTTTTAATACTATTAATTTAATTCATAAAAATGCTGAAATAGGTTATATGCTTGGACAAAATTGTACTGGGAAAGGACTAGTAACAAAATGTTGTAAGGTTCTTATCGAATATGGATTTGAAAAATTAGAATTACCATTAAATGTGCTACAGAAAATATAAAGAGTAGAGCTATACCTGAAAAATTAGGGTTTAAGCTTGAAGGGATTATTGAGCAGAATGAAAGATTGTTTGATCATTTTGTGGATCATGCTCATTATGGAATGTTAAAAGAAAATTGGAATTTTAAATAACACGAAGACTTTTAATCAACTAAAAAGAGGGATGAAACGAAAGTTTCAACCCTCTGTGTTACCCTCCAGAAAGCTTAATGTGCTCTTTTAAAGAGAAAATAGTTGCTTCTAAAATAAGCTTATAAAACTGTTCCGTATTGTTTTCTGTTTGTACAATTTCTAAAGCTTTGTAATAATTTAAACGCGAAGTATCATCTCCTTTAATGTTGGCAATTGGAAAACCATTTTGCAACAAAATTAAATTCATTACTAATCTTGAAGTTCTGCCGTTTCCATCTATGTAAGGATGAACAGTAACCACTTTTTCGTGCATATCGGCAGCCAAAATAATAGGGTGGATGTTGTTTTTTTCGGTTTGATAAAACTGAAATACTTCTTCCATTTGTTTGGCTACCAAATAAGGTTGTGGTGGTGTATGACTACTACCACTAATATAAACAGGCACTTTTCGGTACTTACCAGCATTTTTTCTATCTATACCATTTAAAATTAAATAATGGATTTCGTTGAGAACACGCTCTGTTAACTGTTCTTTATTTTTAACTAAACCTTCAATAAAATCAATAGCTTCATAATGGTTAACAGCCTCTAAATGCTCTCGCATAGATTTACCGCTAATGGTTAACCCCTCATTTACCACTAAATGAGTTTCTTGCATGGTTAAGGTACTGCCTTCAATTTTGTTAGAATTGTAAGTGTAGTTAACATTAAAAAACTCACGCATTTTTTTAACCTGTGTTTTGTTTAATGGTTTAAAAGCATTCCATCTATTTTTTAAATCATCAGCTTCGGTTATTAAATCTTGAATAGAAGGAGAAAAATTACTTGGTAGTTTGTGATATTCTACTTCTTGCTCAGCAACTTTAAAAGCATCTAAAATATATTTTTCTGTTTTGTATTCTTTTAAGATGCGCTCACTTAACCAAACAGAAAAAGCTTCTTTTTCATTGATGTTGTAATAGTTGATAAAATCTAATACTTGCTTTTTGGTGGCTGTTCGCTCTCCACGCTCTATTTTGCTTAAGATAGCGGTATCTATTTTTAAATCAAAAAAAACTTCCGAAAGCGTTTTGTTTGCTTTGGTGCGTTCATTTTTTATGATGTTTCCGAAAGTATTCATTTCATTTGACTTATATTAACTTGACAAATGTAGTCAATTTTTATAAGTTTTCAAATATTACATTTGCATTTCTTAAAATTGAGAATGAAAAATTACTTATCGCTTATAAAATTTAGTCACACCATTTTTGCATTACCATTTGCTCTTATTGGTTTCTTTTTGGCAATTAATACAACGGTTACAGAAATTAATTGGATTACCTTAATTTATGTGGTTTTATGTATGGTTTTTGCCAGGAGTGCAGCAATGGCTTTTAATCGTTTTATAGATCGTAAAATAGATTTAGCCAACCCAAGAACGGCTGAAGTTAGAGAAATACCTAATGGAACAATTACGCCTAAAAACGCTTTAATTTTTGTAATCATTAACTGTGTGTTGTTTGTAACAACAACTTATTTTATAAATACTTTGTGTTTTTATTTGTCGCCATTAGCTTTATTGGTGATTTTGGGTTACAGTTTAACCAAGCGTTTTACGGCTTTATGTCATTTGGTTTTAGGTTTAGGTTTGAGTTTGGCACCCATTGGAGCATATTTGGCAGTTACTGGTCAGTTTGATTGGTTGCCGTTGTTTTTCTCTTTTGCAGTTTTATTTTGGGTTAGTGGTTTCGATATTATTTATGCATTGCAAGATGAGGCCTTTGATAAAGAGCAAAAATTACATTCAATCCCCGTTTTACTGGGTAAAAAGAATGCGTTGATGCTTTCTAATTTCTTACATTTAATTACTGCGGGGTTTATTTTATTTGCTGGTTATTATGCCAATTTAGGATTGTTTTATTGGATAGGAAGTGTTTTGTTTATTGGTTTATTAGCTTATCAACATTTTTTAGTGAAACCTAACGATTTAAGTAAAGTCAACTTGGCGTTTTTTACAACCAATGGAATTGCCAGCGTTTTATTTGCAGTATTTGTTTTGATGGAGCTGTATTTATAGTATGAGATCTATTCTTCAAAAAATAAAAAAACTACTTTTTAATAAATGGACTATTGGGAGTTTTATACTTTTAATAGGATTTGTTTTGGTTTCGAATTGGATTATTATTTCTTCAGCAAAAAAAAGTATTTATAATTCAGTTACCGAAACTCCCAATGGAAATAAAGTTGCTTTATTGTTAGGCACAAGTAGATATACTACAAGAGGAACAACCAATCTTTATTTTAAGTATAGGATTAATGCGGCAGTAGAATTGTACCGTAATAAAAAAATAAAACACATTATTGTTAGTGGAGATAATAGGGTAAAAAACTATAACGAACCTAAGCAAATGCAAAATGCACTTATGGAAAAAGGAATTCCTGAAAGTGCTATAACTTTAGATTATGCAGGTTTTAGAACGCTGGATTCTGTTGTGCGCTGCAAAAAAGTATTTGGGCAAACAAAATTTATTATTATATCACAAAAATTTCATGTAGAAAGAGCTTTGTTTATTGCTCATAAATATGATATTGATGCCATTGGATTTTCAGCACAAGATCCACCAAATAAATATGCTGTAAAAACAAAAATTCGTGAAATATTTGCCAAAACGAAAGCAGTTATTGATCTGTATATTATCAATAAAAAACCTAAATTCTTAGGTAAAAAGGAAGTCGTTAAAATTTAATTAAAAATTATTCTTTTTGATTATCAGCTAGTTATGTTTTATTTTAGTACTATGTATTGCACATTACAGTTTAAAACATATATCTTTGTGATGTCAAATACTATAAGTCTAAAATAATGAGAATTATTTTTAACTTAAAAAGAAATGGTTGTGAACGAGTAACATACAACTATTACAATTAAAAAAAGATAGATGAAAATAGAAAACACAAAAGCACAGATGCGAAAAGGAGTACTAGAGTACTGTATCCTTTCTATCCTGAAAAATGGAGAGGCTTATCCATCTGAAATTATTGAAAAGCTAAAAGCTGGGAAATTAATTGTTGTAGAAGGAACGCTTTATCCTTTGTTAACACGATTAAAAAATGCTGGACTACTTTCTTACAGATGGGAAGAATCTAAATCTGGACCTCCAAGAAAATATTACCAATTAACAGAAATTGGAGTAGAGTTTTTAAAAGAATTAGAAACCACTTGGAATGATTTGGTAAAAGCAGTAAAACTAACAAGTAAGTAAACTAGAATAAAGAAACAAGATAAAAGACTAAAAGACAAAACATTCTTAAATCTTTAAGTCTTACCCTAAAATCTAAAAAAAAGATGAACCAGACAGTAACAATAAATATTAGCGGAGTAGTTTTTCACATAGATGTGGATGCATACGAAAACCTTAAAAAGTATTTAAATAAAATTAAAAGTTATTTTAAAGACTCCGAAGAGAGTGAAGAAATAATGACTGATATTGAAGCGAGGATTGCAGAATTATTTAACGAGAAAATAACTTCTGATAATCAAGTAATTCAATCAAAAGATGTAGAAGAGGTAATTACCGTTATGGGTAAGCCCGAGCAATATATTGATGAGGATGAAGAGCCTGTAGCAGAAAAAACACATACGAAGCAAAGAACTTATACTACGGCAAAAAAACTTTTTAGAGATCCAGATGACAGAATGATAGGAGGTGTTGCGTCTGGAATTGCAGCATATTTTGGTATAGATGCTTTGTGGATAAGGCTATTTTTTGTAATTGCAATTATTAGTGGTTTTGGTGTAGTACTTTATTTAATATTATGGATGATAATGCCAGAAGCAAAAACGTCATCTGATAAATTGCAAATGAGAGGACAACCTGTAAATATTGATAATATAGGCAAAACGTTTAAGGATGAAGCTAACAAGGTTAGTGATCAATTAAGATCTAATGGACAGCAATATGGTAAAAAGGCTGAATCTGCAGTTGGGGCATTATTTAACTTTCTTGGGCAAATTTTAAAAGGAGTATTTAAAGTCTTAGGAAAAGTTTTTGGAGTACTATTTCTTTTAGTAGGAACATTTATGTTGGTTGGATTATTGGGGATGTTATTTGGCTCAGAAACAATATTTTCAATTACATCAGATGGGGTGTTCTCTATAGCATCGAACGAGTTTTTTAATTTAATATTTATTTCTGAGGACCAATTTCACATTGCGATAATTGGAGCGGCAATAACGGTTGGACTACCAATTATTATGTTGATATACGCTGGTGCAAATCTTTTGTTTAAAGTTAAAACCCATGCAGGAGTTAGTATTGGATTATTTGTTCTATGGGTAATAGGCGTTTTTATGTGTGCTATGGTAGGTATAAGAATGGGTACAGAATTATCTGATTATGATGTTGTAACAACTGAGGAGTTTGTTGTTAATGGATCAGATGAGTTTTACATAAGTGCAAATGAAGAAGAGAATCCTGGAGAAGGAATTTTGGAAGGAAAATTCTCAAGCATATCCTTAGATAAAGATTCTATTTATATGAACGATATCAGGCTATATATACATAAAAGCGAAACGGATAGTATGGAAATAAAACTGATAAAAGATGCTAATGGTAAATCTAGAAAAGAAGCAGCTAATAATGCTAAAATGACAAACTTTAATTATAGTGTGGGAGATAGCTCTATTACCTTGAGTAATTATTTATCTTTTCCTAAAGAGAATAAAATTAGAGGGCAGCAAGTTAAAATGAAATTGTATTTGCCAATTGGGAAAACGATTTATTTAGATAAATCATTAAGGCATATAATTCATAATGTGAAAAATGTTACAGACACCTGGGATCGGCAAATGTTAGATAAGAAATGGGTAATGTTAGAAGAAGGGTTAACTTGTTTAGATTGTAATGAAATTGAAGGAATTACAACAATTCAATTAGATTCTATTAGAGCATATGTTTCAGTAATTGAAGAAAAATAAGATTGATTGTGATGAGCGGTTTCCAATCATCATTTTATTAAACCATTAATGTAAATGCTGGTCTAAATAGTTGAATAAATAAATAATTTTAAAGAAGATTGATAGTTAGTTAGTATCTCTCCTGAAAAACAGGTTCCTGTTTAGTTAGTGCAAAGAGCCCTTCAAATTTATTTTGAGGGGCTTTTCAAATTATCTTATCACTTAAAACAATAAAATAATTTAAACTTTGTTAGTTTCGTAATATAAAATGGGAATAGTAGCAAAACAAAGTTTATACAATTCTATAGCTTCTTATCTAGGAGTTATAATTGGAGCAGTAAATACCATTTTATTGTTTCCAAATGTTTTTACTCCAGATCAGTATGGTTTAACAAGAGTTTTAGGGGCTGCAGCTATTTTTATTTCCTTATTCTGTTCGTTTGGAGTGCCTAATGTTGGCTTAAAATACTTTCCTTTTTTTAGGGATAAGAAAAATAAACATAACGGATTTTTATTTGGAATGTTAGCCATTCCGTTTGTAGGCTATTTAATTTTTATGGTACTTACTTATTTTTTAAAAAATGATATAGTAAGTTATTATAGCGGCCAATCGATTTTGTTTGGTACCTATTTTAATTATATAGCTTTATTGGCTTTTTACTTAGTTTACTTTAACTTGTTGGATGCCTATTTAAGATCATTATATAAATCAGTTTTATATACTTTTTTAAATGGTGTAGTACTTCGTTTGTGTTGGATGATTTTAATAGTGCTTTATTATTTTAAGTATTTAAACTTTGATGAATTTATTTTTCTTTATGTTAATGTGTATGCCTTATTGCTATTAATAGAAGTAATTTATATCATATACCTTAAAGAGTTTTTTATAGTTCCTCAATTTAAAAAGTATGATAAAAAAATTGTTAAAGACATGGCAATTTTTGGACTGTTTGTGATATTTGGAGCAAGTTCAGGTATGGTTTCAGGAACAATAGATTCTTTAATGATAGGAGCATTGGTAGAGGATGGACTGTCTAACGTAGCTTTTTACTCTACTGCAATGTATATTGGAGTAATGATTACGATACCTTATGGATCTATAATTCGAATTGCAACACCCATTATTTCTGAAGCTTGGAAAGCGAATAATGTTAAAAAAATTGATGAAATATACAAACAGACTTCAAATAATTTAATGCTAATTGGTACGCTATTGTTTTTAGGGATTTGGTTAAATTCCGATAACCTTTTTCAATTATTGCCAGATGAATATGAGGAAGCAAGATATGTATTGCTATTTGTTGGTATTGCTAAATTGTTTGATGTTTCTACAGGTGTAAATGCTACAATAATTCAATTTTCTAAGTTTTTTAAATTAATGCTGTATTTTAATTTGTTATTAATTGTATTATTAATAGGTACTAATTTTGTATTAATTCCTATAATGGGAATAGAAGGTGCTGCTTTGGCAACATTAATTTCTGTTGTAATTGTAAATACTATACGTTTAATAATTATAAAAATTAAAATAATGAGAAAAGTTATACTATTAAGTCTATTATGCAG
>JBMYXB010000060.1:0-13636 GCA_049608005.1 Vicingaceae bacterium | reverse complement strand
TTTTTAATTCTATTAATGATGTTAAATTGTAATCTGCTATACTAAATCTTGGGTCGTTTTGGTATTTTTCTTCAGGAACAGCAATTACTTGCATTACAGCAGCCTTTCCGGCTAAAACACCATGAAAAGAATCTTCAATAACCAAACAATTAATGGCAGGTACATTTAGTTCTTCAGCGGTTTTAATAAACACATCAGGGTGCGGCTTTCCATAGTCTAAAAACTCAGCAGATTTTATTACCTCAAATTCATGTTTAATTTTTAGTTTTTCTAATACCACATTTATTAATGATGAGGCAGAAGAGGAGGCTAGTGCTATTTTATATCCTTTAGCTTTAAACAATTCTAACGATTGGTAAACTCCTTCCATTGCTTCTCCTTTTTCAGCAATTAACTCGGTTACTTTTATTAAGATGTCTTGTTCAACTTCTTCAATCGTTCTTCCTTGCCAAGGTTGTTGAGCATACCAATATTTTACTACTTCAATTAAACGCATTCCTTGGGTAACTCTACACTTATCTTGTGTAAAATCAAAACCAACTTTGTTAAAGCAATGTATTAATGCTTCTCTCCACAGCGGTTCGGAGTCTATGATAACCCCATCCATATCGTATATTACTGCTTTAATCATTTCTTTGTCTTTGTCATACCTATCGAAGTAGAGGTATCTATTGAGTTTGTAGTATTAATTCAAAAGATTCCTCGGTTCCGCTACTCTGCACTCGGAATGACATCTGTTTTTAATTTTAAGTAATTATCAAATTCGTTCATTATTGAAGAAAACATTAAATCTCCCATTAAAACATATCCGTTTTTAGTTAGATGAATTTTGTCTTTTTTGGCGTACCCATTTTTAATCCACTTATTGCAAGATCCTAAACCACCCATTACTTCAAACATATCCCACAAGCCAGCATTGTGTTTGTTGGCTAATCGTATCATCGCATTTTTAGCTCCAAAAACTCTTTTATTTGGATATCTTCTTTTGTAGTAACTATCGTTGTTGGTTACAAATAAAAACTCAGCATTTGGGTTAACTTTTTTAATCCAGCTTACAATTGTATCATAATTATTTTCATAACAATTTTCGCAAAAATTAGGATCGTAAGCATCATTAATTCCAATACAAAAAATAACTAAATCAGGATTTACAGCTTTTAAATGTTGCGTAAACAAATCGCAACGTAAATAACTTTTAGTGCTTGCTCCATTTACACCAACCGAAGTGTAAATAACACCAGGATCATTATTATCTAAACTAATTCCATAAAGATTAAAAGGGAAAGTAATAGTATCGTTTCGGTAAATGTTAAACTCAAAAGAATCTACATAATGATCTAAAATAAATTCGGTGTAACCAATTTCTTCATTTACAATAATAGATGAGCAGGTGTCTGAAATTAACTCAATACAATAATTAGTATCGGTTACATTATGAAAAATTTTAATGCTGTTAAAATCATAATAAGGCGTATCATCTCCTCTAAAATAAAATTTAAGTGTAGCAGCGCTATCAACTGTAGATGCTGTAATTCCTGAAACTCCCCAAGTGGTATCTTGTTTAAGGAGTGAATTTCTAAAACCTTTCCATTCGCCAGTAGAGGTACATTTGTAATAATAAGGATTGTTGGTGTGTGCTAATCTGTAAGGAAATAAAAAACCTCTACCACCATTTAAACTTGGTACTACTGTTTGAAAGTTTTTACGAATTTGATCCGACCAAATATCTGCTTGTATGTGCGAACCTCCAATTTGCATAACCCTTACTTTTCCTTTTCCATTAAAAATTAGGTTATCAAGTTTGCCAAAAAAGGTATTGTAATTAGAGCTATCGTTATAATATTTAATGTCTAAAGAATCATAAACCACAAAATTATGCTCGGGTAATAGGTGTGGGTTGCTTTGGGCAAAACTAAAATTACTTAATAGAGCTAAGATTAAAGTTGGTATGTAAAGTTTAAAATTCAATTTTAATTAATTTCAGATTGATGATTAGATATTGATGATTGTAGGCTGTCAACAGTAGGTTGATGACTTTCTAACTTTTCTACTTTAGGGCTTTTTACTTTTACACCTTTGTATTTGTTGTACATATCAAAAAGTTTAACATTAAACTCTTCGGCAATTTTTTTAGCTCCTTTTGGACTAAAATGTATGTAATCTGATGCAGCCAAAGAAGGTTCAGCTTTAACCCATTTAGGCATAGAGTTTTTCCCTCCCATCACTTCGTACATGTCCCAAAAAACACAGCCCGAACTTATTGCAGCATCTTTTAAAGCATCTCTAACATTTTCTAGGTGTGGATAAGTTACAAATTCAGTTCCTTCTTTAACCGACATATCTCCAGGGCCAATAACAATAATTGCAGCTTTAGGATTACGCTTTTTCATAAAATTGATTTGAGATTTAAACCATTTGCCATAAGAAGTAGCTCCTTTTTCGTCTTTAATATATGGAATGGTGTTTCCGCCAAATTCCATTAAAATTAAAGCAGGAGAAAGATTAGCGTACATATTACTTAAAAGTGTTCCATCTTGCTTGGTAAATATTGTTCCAGAAGAACCTCTTAAAGGAATGTTATCCATAACAATTCCATTGTTTCCTTCTAAAGAAATTCCGTAAATATCAGGACTATCATTTCCGTTAAATGAGATGGTAATTTCTTCGGGAGTATTAGCAAAATTGGCTTTTAAAGTTTGAAAAGGAGTGTTGGCAGAGATAATTCCGCTTTGAATTTCAGCTCCATCAGCAACAATTTTATAATTAATGTTAGCGTGAGAATTACTTAAAAATACTTTTAATAGCTGATAGCTTTTCGTTCTTCCGTAAGATGCTCTAGGTTTTTTAATTTTTAACCAAGCTTCGTGTTTTATACTGTCATTAATAATATCTGTTTGAGGGATTGGTGAATACCTGCAAAAAGCCATTAATGCACCGTATCTGTTATGTTTAACGGTTGTATCTTTTCTTCCAAAACCAGGGTAACGTTTCCAATTTTCAGAGTATTCTGTATTTACACTCATTTTTGGAGCTACTTGTATTATTGGGAATAAACCTGTTCCGTAACCGCCAAATTTCTTTTGCAATTCGTTTCTAAGATAAGAGGTAATTCTATCTGCTTCAATTTGCGAATCGCCATAGTGCATTATTCTTACTTTTTTCTTTTTGGCATTATCTAAAGCAGCAAAAAAGCGATTCATGGCAGTTTTTCCATCATCGTTTAATTGTAAACTTTGTCTGAATTTTTTTAAAGAATCTAACTTGTGTTTAATAATTGTAGAATCAATTTGTGTTACCACAATTGTAGAATCAAACAATTCGGCTAAATCATCTTCCACTTTAGATAAGCTATCTTGCTCAATTACAGGAACAAAAAAACTATTTATTGTAGGAAACTCAATTTTAGAGCTGCCAATTTGTATTCCATCTTTAGGAAAAGCAAACATTATTAAAGACAACAATCCCATTACGGCTAATAAACTAACTAGCGTAATAAATGGAGAAATTTGTTTCTCATCTTTAGTTATGTTTTTATCTTCCATTAATATTTTGGAATTTTTATTTTTTGACCAACAGTTAAGTTCCCATCAATACCATTAAAATCGATAATATTTTGGGCAGAAACACCTGAATATTTTTTTGCGATAACCCAAAGGTTGTCACCCGATTTTACTGTGTAAAGGGTTAAGGTTTCTGTCGTTTGTGTTTTCTTTTCTTTTAAAGTGTTTTTTTGAGGACTGGAAATTGAGGACTTTATATTTTTTTTCTTTTTACTTTCAATTCCTAACTTCACACTTTTCTCTTCCTTCTTCTGACTTTTAACTTCAATCTTTGAACTCTTACCGTAAATAGTTAATTTCTGACCAATATTAATGCGTGTTCCGCTTAATCCATTCCAATCTTGTAATTGAGAAACCCTAACGTTATTTCTACTAGCAATTAATCCTAAAACATCACCAGATTTAACTGTATAAACATAAGGTTCTCCATTTTTAGGAATTACAAAATCGGGTTCATCTTTTTTTGGCTTTAATAAAACAGAATCTTGATAAAAGTAAATACTGTCTTTCATCTCTGTAAATTTTTCGCCTATTCCTTTAGGAAAGTAAGCCACGTAATTAGCAGCAAAAATTGCTTTGTTTAGTGTAGGGTTTAAAAGTTTAAAATCTTTGTTATTTGTTTTAATTACATGATTTACTGCTTCAAACTTTAATTTTCTTTCTATTTTAACAGTATCGGCTTCAATTGTTGGATTTAAAGCAACAGCTCCATAAGTATCATAATTGTAAATGTAATTCATAGCAACAAATGCCTGTACCAACTCTTTTGTTTGTTTTGGTAAAAACGGATAAATTTCTTTATAGGTTTTTGCTTGGTGTCTTTTTAAGAGTTTCTCTACTGTTACAACTCCAGAACTATATGCGGTTAGGGTTAATTCCCAATTGTTATAAATTTGGTATAAATCTTTAAGGTAACGAGTGGCAGCTTTGGTCGATTTTTTAAAATCTTTACGTTCGTCAATCAAATTGTTTACAGTTAAGCCATATTTTATTGCCTGTGGATAGTTTAAATGCCAAAACCCATAACCGCCAATTCCATTATCAGAATTAGGGTTAAAAGCAGATAAAACTGCTGGTAATAATTTTAGCTCTTTAGGTAGTTTGTTTAGAGTAATGTTGTTATTAATTGTTGGCTCATAATAATTTAATAAACTAAAAAGGGTAGGGCATTTAGCTGTTTTTTGAGAAAAGTAAAAAGCAAGGTATTTGTTTCTGATTTTATCAGAATTTGTTGGGAAAGCTTTGGCTAATAAATCATCATTAAAAAAGAATAAAGAATCGGTAGTGTTAATAGCACCACCTTTGTAATTATTCCAATTTTTATTGGGTTTAGTATTAGATTTTGATATTAAAAATAAGTTGTAATTATTTTTTCTAAATTTTTGAAATTCTGTTTTATAAATTGAAGTGTGTTTTTTATTGTTTTTGTGCTGTGCAGAAACAAAGAAGTGAATACTCCAAAGAGCGAGTATTAAAAGGTTTTTTTGAATTAAAAATTGATTTGTTTTTTGCACCAGATACATCTTGTTTAACTAAATGTAAATATGCTTTATTCTGTTGGTTAAAAAGTAGTTTTTACTTTGAGTTTATGAACAAAGAAATGTTAGCCTAATGCAGGGAAATTAATTTCGTAAGAAGTTCCTTTTTCTTCTCTTCGGCTAATTTCTCCATCAATTTGAGATACAAATATTTTAATTAATTCCATACCTAAAGTACCATCTTCAATTTCTAAATTACCAATAGGCATTCCAACCCCATCATCACCAATAATTAAGCTGTACTCTTGTTTTTTATCATCAAAATTTAGATGGATAAATATTTTACCTTTATTGGTTTCTGTAAATGCATATTTTAAAGCGTTAGAAATAATTTCGTTCATTAATAAACCTAATGGAATAAGTGTGTCAATAGAAAACTTTTCTTTTTCAATTTTTATATCTAAAAAAATATCAGAATTAATGGCGTAAGTATCAATTAAATCATTGGTTAAAGCCATAATGTAGTCCTGTACATCAATGTAGGCTAAATCGCCAGTTTGGTACATTTTTTCATGAATTAATGCCATTGATCTAATTCTATTTTTGGCTTCTTCAAATAAAGATAAGGCAACTTTATCTTGTGTGTATCCTGATTGGATACTAATTAAGCTAATAATAACTTGCATGTTATTTTTTACTCTATGATGTATTTCTTTTAAAAGTATCTCTTTTTCATCGTGTTGAGTTTCAATTAAAGCAGTTCTTTCTTTAACCTTTTTTTCTAACTCTTTACTAATTTGTCGTTGTTGTTGTTCTTTAAAAGTAGAAACTTTGTAAATTATAAATGCAAAAGTTATAAAAACAATTGCAATAAACCACCATTTTTTAAACCATGGAGAAGCTATTGTAAAACTATACGAGGCAGGAGTTTGATTCCATAAACCATCTTCGTTTCTTGCTTTAACACTAAATGTGTAAGTACCTGGCGGAAGGTTAGAATAGGTAGCGATGGTTTTTTCTGTTGGACTATACCATTCGGTATCAAAAGGAGTTAATTTAAAACGGTATTGCACATTTTCTGGAAAAGTTAAATTAACTGCCGAATATTCAAAAGTCAAATGATTTTCCTTATAACTTAATTGCAAATCTTTTGGTAAATTGTTCCACTTATGTAAGCTTTTTGCACGCATCGTCCAATCTACATCATTAAAAAATAATTTAACATTATTAATATGAATGCTTGGTTGAAATACGTTTGTTTTATCTTGTTTAGGGTTGTATTTTATAGCTCCTTTTACTGTGGCAAACCAAATATTTCCTAATTTATCTTCAAATACAGCTCCGGTATTACATTCTACACCTTTAAAGCCTTGTTTCGCTTTATAATTTTTAATTCTACTTATTTGTCCATAAGAATCAAATTGAATCCTATCTAAACCTTTGTTGGTTCCTATCCACAAATTACCTTTTTTATCGCTGTGCATTAAGTAAATTGTGCCAGATGCTAGACCATCTTTTGTACCAATAGGAGTAAATTCACTGCCATCATATCTTACTGCACACCTGTCAGTTCCAAACCAAATAGTGCCAAATTTATCTTCGCTAATACTGCTAATATATGAGTTGCAAAAACCTTTTTCTCTTGCATAGCTAGTAAAAGATCCATTTTTATATTTATTGACTCCATTGCCTGTACCTATCCAAATATTATTTTTACTATCTTCAAATAAAGTATGTATAAAATTGTGAGATAATCCATCCTCTTGAGTATAGTTGGTAAAGGTTTTATAATCGTATTTTAATAATCCGCCACCAGATGTTCCTATCCATAAATTATTGTTATGATCTAGCATTAATGTTCTAATTTTATTTGAAGATAATCCGTTTAAAGTTGTAAAGTTTTTAAATATCCCATCCTTATAGCGGGTTAATCCTTTTGATGTAGCAAACCATAAATTACCTTTATGATCTAGTAAAGAGCTTCTTACTTTATTACTACCAAGTTTGTTTTTTGTGGTGTATTGAGTTGATTGTTTTCCATCAAATTTAAAAACACCTTCACCAGCAGTAGAAACCCAAATGTTATTTTTAGTATCTTTTACAAAACTGTAAATTTCATTATTGTTTAAGCCATCTACTTTATTAAAAGAGGTAAAAGCTTTATTGGCATATTTAATAAGCCCAGCACCGTTACTTCCTATCCATAGGTTGCCAGATTTATCTAAAAATAATGTTGTTAAATTATTAGTAAGTAGTCCATTTTTTTTACTAATATGGGTTATAATCCCTTTTTTATTTAAGATGTATGCTCCCGAATTTCGGGTAGAAATCCACACATTATTTTCTTTATCTGAAATAATAGCTGTTACATTAGCATTTAATCCTTTAAATTTTTTGTTGATAACTTTAAAAGAGTTGTTTGTAGTATTAATTTGAGTTAACCCTTCACTTGTTCCAACTATAAAGTTGCCATTAGCGTCTTCTAAAATTGCTTTAACATTGTTAGATAGTAAACCATTTTTTTTAGAGAGTTGGATTGTTTTGGTTGGGGTAATTATGGCAATTCCTTTATTTGTTCCTACCCAAATATTACCTTTACTATCTTCTATTATTTCATAAATGATGGCATCATTTAGTTCTTTTAGATGTACAAATTTATTGTTCTCATAGGTGGTAATTCCAATCTTGCTGCCTATCCAGATTTTATTTTTACTGTCTGAAAAAACCACATTTAACTGTTCAAATTTCTTAAAACCTTCTTTATGTGCAAATGAATAAAAACTTTTACCATCAAACCTTGATATTCCACCCCAAGTAGATGTTGCCCATATATTACCATCATTGTCTTTATTTAGATCAGTAACAATGTTACCAGATAGCCCGTCTTTTTCTGAATATTGCTCAAAGTTTTTACCATCAAATTTACAGATCCCTCCTCCAGAAGTTCCTACCCAAAGGTAGCCTCTTTTATCTTCTATTATAGATGTAACTTTAGATTGAGATAACCCTTCGGTTACATTAAAATATTCGAAATTATATGTTTGAGTGTAGCTTGATTTACATAAGAGTAAAATCAATGCAAATGTGATGTATTTTTTTAAAGATTCGATTTGAAAACAATTAGTTATTAAAACAAAATATGAATTTACAATAATTTAGTTACCCACCAACTTTCTTAGTGTGTTTAAAATCCATATCTAATAAGAGGGTATATATTTTTTCTTTAAACTCTCCTTGAATTAATATTTCGCCATCTTTTGCTGATCCTCCAACTCCACATTTAGATTTTAAGATTTTAGCTAAATCTTTCATATCATCATCATTACCTTTAAAACCAGTAACAATTGTAACAGATTTTCCTTTGCGTTGTTTTCTGTCAATAAGCACTTTAAGTTTTTGATCTTGAGGTGTTAGGGTTTCTATATCATCATACTCATCATCATAATCGTAATTAGGATTGGTTGAATATACAACATTTCTATTTTTCTTACTCATGGTACAATTACTTTTAATGCTTTGTGTTGCACTTCAATTTCTATTTTATTTGCTAACTCTAAAGGTTCTCCATCAACATGTATTTTTGTACTAGGATTCATTAAAGTCATTTTATTACTCTCTATTTCTTCGGTATATTTAAACTTGGTAATTTGTTTACTAAGCAAATAGTATCCAAAAGAAAGTAAATAGTGTAAGGGAAACTTTTTAACTACAACTAATTTTACCAATCCATCGTCAATTTTAGCCTTTGGAGCAATAAATATGTTGTTTCCATATTGTTTGGAGTTGGCAAAAGTAACCAACATTCCTTTTTTTATTGTTTTTTCAATATTGTTAAACAAAACAGTGTAATCGTTTGATTTATAGTTCCAAAAACCTTTAAATGCAACTTTAATGTATGTTAAAAGCCCTCTTGTTGGAGCCTCATCAAATTTCCAACTAATATACGCATCAAAAGCAACTCCAGCAGTGCCTATAAAGTAATCGTTGTTAATTTTAACAATATCAATTTGTTTTGTGTTGCCTTTATTAAGTAATAAAATTGCTTTTTTCAAATTCATCGAAATCCCTAGGTTTCGCGACAACCCATTACCAGAACCTGCCGGAATTATTGCTAAAGTGGTATTTGTACCAACCAAGCTTTTAGAAATTTCATTTACAGAACCATCTCCGCCAACAGCAGCAATTACATCAAAATTAGGGGCATTTTTTATTGTAATATCAATGGCATGTTTGGCTCTTTCAGTATATATTATCGAATAGTCATATTTTAAAATATCTAAATATTCATCAACTAGCTTCTCAACTGTTTTTTGTTTGCCAACCCCAGAAATAGGGTTTATAATAAATAATATTTTTTGTTTTGTTTTAATGATTTTGTTGGTTTGATGTGGATAATTGATTGTTTATTAGTCTGTTATTGTATTCTTGAATAATTCCTTTTATTTTTTTTTCTAAATCTTTTTCAGATTGATTTTGAGCAGTTTTAGCTACTAAATTATTATCCATTAAAGTATCTGTTTTTAAATCGTAAAAGCCAGTAGTTTTTTCTCCATCAAAAATTAAAAAAGCATCTTTTGTTGTAATTTGGTACGTTCCATTAACATATTGCACTGCAAATTTATCATTGTTATTAAAAGCATTGTTACCAAAAGAGATTATTTTATTATTACTGCTTACTAAACTTAAAATTGTAGGAGAAATATCAATGTGTTGAAAAAGTGAAGTGTTTTTACCTTTTAAGTTCTCTGAAGGATCATAAATAAAAAAAGGAATAGCAAATCTGCCTAATCTTGTTTTATACTTTTCGGCATTAGATTCTGCCGAATGATCTGCAGTAAAAATAAACAGTGTATTGTTAAACCAAGGCATTTTTTTAGCAGTTTCAAAAAAACGTTTTAATGCAAAATCGGTATAACCAACAGTTTCGTGCGCTTTAAGATTTCCTTTAGGAAACACCCCTTTATATTGTTTCGGAATTTTATAAGGATGATGTGAAGAAAGGGTGAAAATTGAACTGAAAAAAGGCTCTTTTTTAGCGTTTAATTCAGCAGCATAATACTGTAAATATGGCTCGTCAAAAATACCCCAATTGCCATCGTAATCTTTTTCTTGGTTAGCATATTCATTTAAGCCATAATAATCATCAATACCAGCTACACCAACAAAACCGTTAAAACCCATTGTTCCATTTTCCCCACCATGGTAAAAAGAAGTGTTATACCTTTGTTTTTTTAAAATTTTTGCTACGCCATCTATACGGTTACTTGCATAATTTGATATGGCATAAGGAGTAGCCATTAACTGGGGGATGCCAGCTAAAATACAAGGCAAAGCTTCTATAGATCGGCTACCATTGGCATAAGCATTGGTGAAATTATAACTCTCTTTAATTAGCGAATCTAAAAAGGGGGTGTAGCCATTTCCGTTGTTGTAAGCCCCAACATATTCTTTAGCAAAGCTTTCTAAAATAAATAAAACAACATTTTTTCCTTTATGAGTTCCGCTACCGTTTATTATTGTTTTAGGGGTGTAAATCGATTTTAATTCTGCCTCATTAAAATAAGCTACGGGTTCAATTTTATCAACCAACATTGTTTTTAAGATGGTAAACGGAGTGTTTAAAACAATGGGTATATTTTGTGCTTTAGCGTACTGACCAGCATTTACAATATCTATAGGTTTATATTGGAAACCTCCACGCATTCCAAAAACAGTTAAAGTAGAAAAACCAATAAAAATTAAAGATTGGTAGATGTAGGCTTTCTTATTAAAATGGAAAGAAGTTTTTTGTGTGTTGCAAAATCTTTTGTTTAAAAACCAAGATAGAATAAGCAATCCAGCAAATAATAAATAGTTGTACCAAAAATCGATAATGTAATGGGGTAATAATTTAAAAAAATCGCTGCCAGTGCCTACCATTCCAAAAAAATCGGCAGTGGTTCGTTTTAAGGTAAAATCAAAATAAGCAACATCAATTAAGTTAACAGCAATAGCAATGGTGTTAAGCGTGTAAAAAGTTATGTTAAGCAATTTGTTGTACCCTTGTAAATTTTTAAAAGGTACAGGTATTAAGTGTAGTAAAATTAACGGAGAATATATAAATGCTATCGCAACAACATCAAACCTTATTCCATAAAAAAATAAGCTTAAAGAAACATCAGAAAAATGGATGCTATTAAAACTGTAAAAAAAAATTCTACAAAGTGTAAATGCTAAAAAAGCTATTCCTAATTTTTTAGATAATAATATTAAGTGGTTGGTGTATTGCGTCATTAATTAGCCAAAAATTATTTTGTTGATGTTGAATTTTCAGAAAGACCACATTTATCGCAATCATGTTTTTTAGATTTTATTAAAAATTTAAAACCTAAATATAGTGCTGCAAATAAGGCGATTAATAAAACTATAATTTCTTGCATTTTATTGGCTCAATAATTTATTAACATTTTAAGCTAATAATTGTTATTAAATAAACAATTTCTAAAACAAAGTTACACAAATTCAGTTAACTTTGTTTCTCAATAATGTTAATGATATGTCAATGAAATTCAACCGTAGAAAGTATTCTGATGAAGTTTTAATTAACCTATACAAAGGACTGTTAAAACCCCGATTAGTAGAAGAAAAAATGATGGTATTATTGCGTCAAGGAAGAATATCTAAATGGTTTTCTGGTATTGGTCAAGAAGCAATTTCTGTAGGTGCAACAATGGCTTTAAATAAAAACGAATTTATTTTACCTATGCACCGAAACTTGGGTGTTTTTACAGCCAGAGAAATTCCTTTACACCGTTTATTTTCTCAGTTTCAGGGTAAAATGAATGGGTTTACTAAAGGTAGAGATCGTTCTTTTCATTTTGGATCTAAAGAGCACCATGTTGTTGGTATGATTTCTCATTTAGGACCACAAATGGGTGTAGCAGATGGAATTGCATTAGGAAAAAAATTAAAAGGAGAAGAAAAAGTAACTCTTGTATTTACGGGTGATGGAGGAGCAAGTGAAGGCGATTTTCATGAATCTATAAACACAGCAGCAGTATGGCAATTACCCGTTATTTTTTTAGTGGAAAATAATGGCTACGGACTTTCAACACCATCAAGAGAACAATTTATCTTTAAAAACTTTGTGGATAAAGGAATTGGTTACGGAATAGAAACTGAGCTGATAGAGGGAAATAATGTGTTAGAAGTTTACCATAAAATAAGTCAAATAGCAGAATCTATCCGTAAAAACCCACGACCAGTTTTAGTAGAGTGTTTATCTTTTAGAATGCGAGGACACGAAGAAGCATCGGGAACTAAATATGTACCGCAAGAGTTAATGGACGAATGGGGTGCGAAAGATCCAGTAGAAAATTTTGAGAAATATTTATTAGCAGAAAAAGTAATAAACGAAAAAACAGCAGAAACATTAAAAGCAGAAATAAAGGCAGAAGTAATATCTGAATGGGATAAAGCTTATGATGAAACAGCTTTAGTAGCAGATTTAAGCACCGAGTTAAATGATGTTTATGCTCCTTTTAGCTTAACCGAAACAACTCCACAAACAAGTGCTAAATCAGAAAAACGTATGGTAGATGCTATTTCTGATGGTTTACGCCAGAGTATGGAAAAGTACGATGATTTAGTGTTGATGGGGCAAGATATAGGCGATTACGGAGGGGTATTTAAAATTACAGATGGTTTTGTAGCACAATTTGGAAGAGAAAGAGTAAGAAATACACCACTTTGCGAATCGGCAATTTTAGGAGCAGGTTTAGGCTTGGCCATTAACGGACAAAAGGCAATGGTAGAAATGCAATTTGCCGATTTTGTTTCTGAAGGAATTACACAAATTTGTAATAACCTAGCCAAAATACACTACCGTTGGGGTCAAAATGCCGATGTTGTTGTGCGAATGCCAACCGGTGGAGGAATGGCAGCAGGGCCTTTCCACTCACAATCTAACGAAACTTGGTTTACACATACACCAGGCTTAAAAGTGGTTTATCCAGCATTTCCAACAGATGCCAAAGGGTTGTTGGCAGCAAGTATCGAAGACCCAAACCCTGTTATGTTTTTTGAGCATAAAGGATTGTATCGTAGCGTAAAAGAAGATGTGCCAGACGATTATTATACCTTAGAATTAGGCAAAGCAAGCCTTATTAAAGAAGGAAACGATGTAACCATTGTAACCTACGGAATGGGCGTGCATTGGGCATTAGAAACTCTAGCAGAAAACCCAGAAATAGCAGCAGATTTAATTGATTTAAGAACTTTAGTACCGTTAGATACAGCAACAATTTTTAATTCCGTTAAAAAAACCAATAGAGTAATTATTTTGCACGAAGCCACTATGTTTAATGGCATAGGAGGCGAGTTAAGTGCCTTAATTACCGAAAACTGTTTTGAGTATTTAGATGCACCAATAAAACGTGTTGCAAGTTTAGATACACCAGTACCTTTTATTAACCAGCTAGAAGCACAGTTTATGCCGAATGAACGATTTAAAGAAGAACTTGTTAACTTAGTTAATTATTAGGGGCTTCCCTTCGGTCGGGCTAACCGCTATATCTTTAAATCCACCCTTCTAAGCTTTTGCTTTCGCAAAACTTAATC
>JBMYXB010000059.1:0-14615 GCA_049608005.1 Vicingaceae bacterium | reverse complement strand
GAATAGATTGGTCCAAAAATGTCAAAAGTTATATTTTTAGTTACATGCTTTAAACATTCTAATGCAAAAAGCGTATTTTTTTCAGGAGCAATCCTTCCTACAAAAACTAGTTTTAAAGAATTAATCTCTTTTTCTTTGAAAACGAAAGGCAATTCTTTTTTTTCTGGTAAGTTTTGAGCAATGGTAATTTTAGTTGCAGTACCAAAAGTGTTTTGGATATCATTATGTTCATCATGGTTTGTAGCATGAAAGCTACATTTTTTAAATAAACCAATAAATTTAGTTGTGTTTAAAAAAACTTTTTTCTTAAAGCTTTTTACACCAAGCGAACCTTCAGAAAGCATTCCTCTAACAGCTAAAATACTTTTTATGTTATTTTTTTTAGCAATGTATATTGGTATTAAAGAAAAATACAAAGAGTATAAACTGTTACAATATATTACACTAGGATTAATTTCTACTACTAGCTTTTTAATGAATTTATATGATGTTTGCTCAGAAGATAGATAAAACACATTTGCACCATCAACAATGTTCCATTGATTTGGCTTTATGGTTTTGTAAGGTGCTTTTTCCAAATAATCAGTGTCGCTTGTAATAATGTAAATGTCTAGTAATTGAGCAAAATAATCAACCAAATTGCTAATGGAACGAATAGGACCTCCAGCTTTAAAACCAGGTTTATACCAATCTATAAATATTAGAATTTTAGGTTTCATTAGTAGCTTTTTCCTTTTGATAGAAAGTACTTAACATGACTAATTGGCCAATCACCTTCTATGTGCCTTCTATTAATGATTTGGGTATTGTCGTTGGAGTGGTATTTTGTGTAATTATCACAACTAAATACGTGTTGATGCTCTAATAAAGCAACATTTAAAGCATCTTTATTAATATCGTTCATTCCTCCATAAGTCCATGCAAAATTATTGCAAGGACTGTTTAGCTCATCTTCAATTTTTTGTTTTGAACTAATAATCTGACGTTTAATTTCATCGCTTGTTATTTCAACTAACTTAATATGGTCATAAGTATGATTTCCAATAACAAAACCTTGCTGATGAAGTTCTTTAATTTGTTCCCAGCTCATTGGCTGTTTTTTAACATGAACTTTGTTTTGTTGAAAATTATTAATGTAATCATTGTCACCATCAATAAAGCCAGGATTGATAAAAAATGCAGCATTTGTGTTAAAATCTTTTAACACCGGTGCAATTTTACTGTAGCATTCTTCAAAACCGTCATCAAAAGTAAATGCAACACATTTTTTATTATGAGTTTGTTTTTTTGAGATTAATTCAACTGCATCTTCAAATTTTACAAAATCGGCTTGTTTACCTATTTTATTTAACAACTCATGAAAAATTTCTTGTGATAAATTGTCTCTTCCTATGTAATGACTATTTAAAATGTGCACACCAGAACCAATGGTTTTAAATGACCCAATACTGTTTAAAATGGTATTTCTTAAAAATGTTCTCATTAATATCTGTGAAACTCAGTTGCTGTAATTATCCAGTTTTTATTTGTAGAATATTTTTCAAACTTTTTATTTAATGAAAAAGTGAAAAAACTGATGTTGTGTGGTAAAGATATAAAACCAGCGCTTTTAAGAGAATTATTTATTGGGTGATTTTCAGAAACATTCATTAAAATAAGATCAGGCTTTAATTCTCTTTTAATTTGTTGTTTAAGTTCTTTTACATACGAATTAGAAAATCTATTATTTGGAAAACATTCCATTATTTGGGTTTCGTTTAAATTTCCTCTTTTGCCATTTCTAACGATTGCCCATCCTAAATCGGTTTCAATAATTTTATAATCATAAAGTGGTTGTGTAAAGTATCTCCATTTTAAAAATGAAGGTGTCCTACTTGGTATTAAAGTATCAGCTATTTTAAGAGGGCTAATAGTTTCTTTTAAATGATTAAAAACTGAGTTGTTCTCTGCATTGATTTCATTAACACTAGTTGCAAAGAAAGGTTTTTTGATGGATAGAAAGTTAACAGTGAAATGGAATTTGTTAGCAATAAAAATGTAATTTTTAAGATGGTTAATTGGTGTGAAATTCAACTTTTCGAATGGGGTGTAGCTCGCTTTATTGGGGAAGTTAAAAATTAAATCAATTGATTCATCTTTAGCAATTTTAATAATTTCTTTAGTTAGCATAGAAAATAACCCTTTCTTTTGATGCTCTGGATGAACCATTGTTTGGTAAGAGATTAAACAATTGAGTGGTTTTTCGTTTAGTATAAATTCGTATTTCCCAAAGGTAACTTCTCCAGCAATTTCATTGTTATTTATAGCTAATAAACAAATTGATTCCCCGAATGGAGAATCAAAATATTTCCAAGTAAACCATTCAATACTGTCTCTTTTTCTGTTATGTATTTCAGCAGCAGTATCTAAGAGTTGATTGATTAGAGCTGTATCATCTTTTTTTAGTTGTATGATTTTATAGTCCTTATTCATTCAGCAGCAACATTTTGTATAAGTTATTATAATCTTGAGCTATTTTTTCAGGTTCAAATCGTTTTATGTTTTCAAAACCATTTTCTAAAAGCGATTGACGGTAAGGCGTATCTTCAATGAGTTTAATAAAACCTGCTTTTATTGCTTCAGTTGAGTAAGGATCTACTAAATGTGCAGCATTTCCTGCAACTTCGGGCATTGAAGAAATGTTTGAGGTAAGAATTACCCTTCCCACGGCATTAGCTTCGATTATTGGAAGACCAAAACCTTCATTTAATGAAACAAAAGAAACTATATCACAATTACAATACTCGGTATAAATTTCATTGTTACTTAAATTTACTTTGTTATGATATTTTAATTTAGAATTAATTAAATTATTTTTTGTTGAAGGGTCTAATTTTCCAATAATTGTAAGAGATATATCTAAACCTTTTATTGCTTCAATTAAGCGATTGATGTTTTTGTTTTTTTTAGTTCCTATTTGAAGAATATTTACTGGGGAGCTTAACTCTGTTTTTAGTCTTTTGTTAAAATTATTAGGGTAGCAATTGGTTATAACTTTAATTTTTTCTTCTGGAACATTAAAAAGGGCAATTAACCTCTTTTTTGTGTGATGCGACACAACTGTAACATATTTTACATTTTTAATGGGAAGTTGGTAAAATAAAAGTCCAAAAACCCATTTTTTTATTCCTTTTAAATCATGCTCGTAATGATTGGTATCATGAACAGTTAAAATGGTTTTTTTAGTAGGTAAAAACAATGCATAATAACCTAGCCCTCCAGTAATATGATAAACATCTGTTGGTATTTTTTTTAACTCCTTTATATTTTTTAAAAACCCATTATGCGTTTTGTCATAAAAATCAGTGTAATTTACCTCTTTTAGGTTCGATTTAATTGTTTTAAAAAGGGTTTCAAAACTAAAACCTCCAAAAGTTAAACTTCTATTTATAAACGTAACCTTCATTCTTTTAAAGATTTATAATACAACTTTTCTAAAGTTAATATTAATCCAAAAGAAAACCAATAGATAAAGTTATCGTAATAACTAAAAGTAATACTGTTTAAGAAAAATAACGGAGGAATTAGTTGTAATAACAAAGGTAAAATTAATAAGGAGTAACTAACTTTTTTTATTCTAAATAAAAGCAGGAAGGAATACATGAAAATGAAAAATCGCATTAGAATGGCTAGAATACCACCAATTATACCAAGCTCTAAAACAAGTCTTTCACCTTCTTCTTCAAATTTAATTTCAAATCGTTTTGATGAAAGGAAAAAACCTGTTCCTTGATAAGTTGTACCGATTCCAAAACCCATTAATCCAGCTTCTTCAGAAAATTTAAAAATATCTAATCGATCAATTAATCTATTTTTAGCACCGTAACTAGCAACTCTTGTTTCAGCAACGTTTTCAGCATATTCATATCGAGAAATAAAACCATCTAAAGCAGTTTTAAATGTTGGGTTAAATGAGTATGCGCCAATAGAAACAATAAATCCTGCTACTACAATTACCAATATACTTTTTCTCAGTTGTTGAATTTGAAAAAAGATAAAACCAATAATAACAAGAATAAAAATTCCAGCTAAAAAAGTTGGAAGTCTTGATCCCGTCATTAGCATATTTAACACACCAAAACCAATCATTAAAGCGATAAAAATGGTTTTTTTTCCTTTTTGTAATAGAAAAAATAAATAGGAGAAAAACATTGGGATGATAAAAAGTAAATAAGAGTTATACCCTTTTACAAAAGTAAAAATAGAGTTAGATCGAATATGAGTAGCTACTTTAGCAAATTTTTGTTCATCATTAGCTAAACTATTTAAAAAATGATCTTCAGATAGGTAGTATTGAGTTATACCAAGTATATAGATAGGTATTGTTATTTGTGCTAAAATTTTAATGAATCTTTCAACTTTATCAATACTTGTAAAATAATCTTGAACTATTATAAAAATAGGGATGAAAAATAAATAATTAATATATCCAAAAATGGTGACTAACAATGGTGGGTTTAGAAATCTGTTGGTGATTTGAAGTCCACACCAAAAAACAAAAAGAATGATGAGGATTTGAAATAATTTTGAGGTTTTTGTTAGGTAAGGTTTGCGAATAAAATACATTAAATATAAAAGTCCAAATACTAAATATTTTACGGCAAACAATTGGACGGTTAAGGATGGAAGCAACCATTTTCTAAAGACCCCTTCTAACAATAACCATAAAAGGCTAAGAATAAATAAATATTCAAAAGTTTTATTTGTGTTGAGTTTCAAAAAAATCTATTTTTTAAGAGATGTGTTTAGGGCCTTTTACTTTTGTAATAATAGCATGGAAAAAGGCAAAACTGAAATTAAATAGAGCTTTAGGTAAAAAATAAAATCTAGAGATTAACTTTTTGTGAATAATAAACCGTCTTAATGTAAGGTAACTGTACTCTGGCCAACAAACTAACGGTAATATGTTAAACATAAAATACCAAGCTCCAAACATATGTTGCCTAGCATGGATAATCCCATTACTATTACTCCAAGAACGAGTTCCTCCCGAAGGGTTTCCAATATGCACTAAAAATGCTTCAGGATCATAATTTAAATCACCATATTTTTGAGTGTATCTCAAGCAAAAATCAGATTCTTCTCTGTAAGCACCCTTATCATAATTTTCGTCCATTCCTCCCACAACTATTGCCCAATCTTTTCTTACCGCTAAATTTCCAGCTCCACCATCACAAATCTTTATTGACTTGTTGTAGTTTCTCGGAGTGTAAATCCATCCTAAATGTTTTTTGCTAGCTTTTTTAGGTAATTTACTGGTCCATTTCTTGTCAAGGTTTAAAATTGCTCCAGCTACACCAGATGTTTTTTCATTTTTAAAATGATTGACATGTGATTGTAAAAAGTTGTTGTTTTCAATAATTACATCATCATCTAAAAAAAGAACAATGTTAGATTTAGCTAGTTTTAAACCTAAATTTCTTGCTTTAGATGCTGATTTGAATGTTTCTAAGAAATACCTAGTGTTTTTGAAAGTGATTTCCTGAGCCATTTCTTTAGCTGTCTGATCTATAATTAGTATTTCATAATTTTTAAACGATTGATTAGATATATCATTTAAAGTATTTTTTAAATCATCATAGCGATTTATGGTTGGTATTACTATACTAATTTCAGGAGTCATAGTTTTTATCTAGCGTTAAATGTTTGTTTTAATGCACAAAAAGATCTAGTGTGTTATTGTAATTGGTTAATTATTGTTCCTATTCTTTCAATTTGCTGGTTGTACGAGTTTGATTTTGCAAACTCAATTCTTTTGGTTTGATGTTCTTTATTGTTATAAAAATCAATATTATCTATAACTTTCTTTAATCTATTATTAATGTCTTTATTAAATCTTTCCATTTCAAGCACATCGGTATTTTTATACTCATCAATATAGCTAGAAACAATTACTTTTCCTGAAAGTAAATATGACATCGTTTTATGAGGGTTGCAATGGGCAACTGCTTTTTCTTCTTTAAACAGGATCAAGTTTATATCGCTTGAATTGAGATGGGGTATTATTTCTGTTGAAGGTATTTCACCTATAAAATAAGCGTTTTCATAGCTGTTTAATTTTTCGAAAACTTCTTTGTTAATTTTATTTCCTGATGATAATGCATTGCCTTTATAAGGACCTATCAAAATAAAATCAACAGTTGGGTTACTTTCTACAAGGAGAGATAATAATTGATAATCAATCGATTTATGAAAATTTCCTAAATAACTAATTTTAAGATTGTTTTTACCAGGAAGATTTACTGTTTTAATGTCATCACTATGATTAGTTAAATTAACACCATGATTTATTTTAAATTGGTGTTTATTGTATTTAGCAATCGGATCCAAAATTAAATCAGCAATACCTAAAACAACATCTGCTGTTTGGCATGTAATGCTCTGGTATTTAGCTTTTAAATGAAAGTCTACAGGATGGTATATTCTTGTTGTACAATTCCAATAACTTAAATTCCAAAATCTATTAGGATCAAAGCTCCAAACAATATCTAATTGAGTTCCAATATTTTTCTCAATTAATTTTATTTGTTTTTTAAGTAAAATATTTAACAGCGGTAAAGGTAATTTGCTAATGCCTCTAATTACATTTTTATATTTAACTACTTTTACGTTTAATTCTGGGAAGTATTCAATATCTACTTTTTTAGATAGGCTAGCATCTCCACATGAGTTTAAAAACCAAACATTGTTTTTTTGCGCTAAATGGATAGCATAATTATGCTTTGAGATGTAATAATCACTCCATAATTCTGGAGAAATAATAAGAATATTTTTATTAACTATTTTCTTTTGGTCCATAAACTTACAATAGGTTTGATGATCTTTAAAAAAGGATATACTTCATAAACAGAATGTTTACCTGTGGCATAATCATAATGAGATTTTATCGGTAAATTCATTACAGCTTCGAATTCCTGCTCAGTAAATCCTAGTTTTTTTAATACAAACTCTTTGTCTCTAGCTAAAAGTTCGGGAGGGTAGATGTCTTGGGCTAGTTCTTCTAAAGCTTCTTCTCTAGTTATTTGATTAGAACAAACTAATGTTGAAAGGTGAGCTTTTCTTTTGTCAATGTTAAATTTTCTAGGTAGAATATATCCTTGGTAAAATCTAGTAAAGATTGATTCATAATGTTTTCCACCATAATCTACCCAACCAAGTTTTTCTTGAATGAGCTCTTTAACTTTTGCTTTGTTATAATCAATATAATTTAGTAAAACTGCAGATTGTACTCCTGAGTACGAAACATACTTTTTCTTTTCAGCTAATCCAAAAAATGGGTAGGAAGAAAGTTTAAGTCCATTGCCATGTTTTTTGTAAATATCCTTCATGTTAACTGCATCAAACTTGTCGAAATTCCATGCCGAAGGAAGTATACCTTCAGTTACAATGTTAAATCCACTTAAAAAGTATTTAACCTTATGTTTTGCGGCAAGTTTGTACATGGTACCCAAAATAGCATGGTCAGATGGCATTTCAATATCAATAACTGATGATCGGAAGTAGGCAAGTTGTAATTCTTTAAACTCTTCCCAATTTACAACGAGGCTGTATAGGTCGAAGCCTAGTATGTTTACTAAATTTTCAATGTTTTTAACGGCTAATTCAGAATCCCAACCATTATCAAAATGAACAAGTAAAGCTCTTAAATTATTTTCTTTAGCTAAGTAGGCAAGGTATGTACTGTCAACACCTCCACTAACGCCAATTATACAATCGTACTTTTTCCCTTTACCATTTTTTTTGATGAGCTCAATTTTCTCATTAAAAATTCTAAGGCCTTCTTCTCCTTCTCTTACATGTTTTTTGTGCTTTTCAAAGTATTCATAATAATAATTGCAAATCCCATTTTCATCAAATGTGATGTCTGGATCAGCAATATTATCCATTATCGTTTTTGTGCAAATTTGATAATTATCTGGTTTCTCTGAATGTATAACGTTATTACTCATTAAATAAGATTTAATAATTCATTACAAATATTTTTAGAGGCATTTCCGTTGCCGTACAGATTGATAGAAAAATCAGGTTGATTCTCTAGCATTTTAAAAACTGCTTTTTTTATAGCTTCTTTATCAGCGCCAGCAAGGGTGTTTAAATTGTTTTCGAGGAGCTCAACCCATTCAGTTTCATCTCTCATGGTAACACAGTTTTTCTTAAAAAAGAAAGCTTCCTTTTGTAAGCCTCCACTATCTGTAATAACTAATCTACAGTTCTTTAAAAGTTCAATCATATCAAAGTAGCTGGCAGGATCAATAATGTTAACACTTAGCTCTAGACCTGATTCAGCTAATTTTTTTTGAGTTCTAGGGTGGAGTGGTAATACAATAGGTATCTTAGAATGGATTTCATTTAAAGCGTCAACAATATTAGCTAAACGTTCTGATGAATCGGTGTTCTCAGCTCGGTGAAGTGTGCATAATATGAAATTACTAGCGGATAATGTTTTTATTATTTTTGATTTCTCTCCCGATTTTTCCGCATAATACATTGCTGCATCTTGCATAACATCTCCGCAATTTAAAACTGAAGCATCTATATTTTCATAACCTTCTGACATGAGATTGTTAACTGCTGTCTCTGTTGGGCAAAATAAGAAGTTAGAGATCCTATCGGTTAATATTCTGTTGACTTCTTCAGGCATTTCAATGTTAAAACTTCTAAGTCCTGCTTCAACGTGAGCAACTTTTATGTGAAGTTTTTTGGCAGCTAAAGCTCCTGCTAATGTAGAGTTAGTATCTCCAAAAACAAGGAGTAAATCTGGGGTTTCTTTAATTAAAATTTCTTCTATTTTTTCAAGCATTCTACCAGTCATTGCCCCATGACTCAGACTGTTTATGTCAAGGTTGTATTTAGGGAGAGGAATTTCCATCTCTTCAAAAAATATGTCACTCATATTTTTGTCAAAATGTTGTCCGGTATGAACAATTATTTCTTCAATATTTTCGTGCTTAGAAAATTCACGACTTAATGCTGCAGCCTTAACGAATTGAGGGCGTGCACCAACTATAGTTATTATTTTAATAGATTTAGCCATTTTAAACTTGTTAAAGTAACAAAGAAACTATTAAAAGTACGATAATCCTACCTAAAAGGATGGTAAGAAAGAACTATATTTTGTTGAAAAGTTCTTATTGTAAATATGTTTGAAGTATGATTATGTAAATTTTATGCGAATTATAAAATTTAAGAGGTTTTAGAGATTTGTTAAGAGGATGTATTACTGCTTTTTATAACAGTGAATTTATGTTTTATTGTTAGAAATGGTTTTTCAAAAAATGAGTATGATAAACTAGATACGATAATTGTTAAAAGTAAAATAGAGGAAAATAATATACTATGATTTATTTGAATATTGAAGTAAGATAAAATTGAAGATAGAGAATAGAGAATAATCATATGGTAGATGTATAGTCCGTAAGATATTTTTCCTAAAAAGTTAAAAACCTTATTTTCTAATGAAATTATTTTTTTTGAATTTGTTGAGACATTTAAAATAATTATCAAATAAAAAATAGCATTTAGTTCCGAATCAATAAAACTGGAAAGATGTATAGGGTAATAAAAAATTGAAATGAATAATACAGCCCAGCTAGATAGTTCAATTATAGGTGAATAGAATAACTTTAAAACTTTATGTTTTGTATGCACTAAATATGCGCCAATTGCGCCAATAGCCATTACATCTATTCGTGTAATTTGTAAAAAATGATATAAGAATGAATCTGGAGTAAGAAATAAATATATCGCTAATTTAAGCAGTAAAAAACCAAAGAAAAACATGAGAATAACTTGGATGTACTTGGTAGAGTATTTTATGATGTTTGGCCATATTAAATAAAATTGTTCTTCAACACCAACCGACCATAAGGGGGTAATACTGCTAATTGCGAGGTTAGATAAGTAGGCTACATTGGCAAGTAAAAAAACATACAAACTTGTTGAACTGGCTAGGTTAGAAGTGTTTGGTACAACATTTATTACAACTAGAAAAATAGAGATAATAATTGCTAGATAGTATAAAGGCCATATTCGAAGAATTCTCCGTAGATAGAATTTTTTTAAATTGATGGTGTTAATTTTTTCTTTCTCTTTAAAAAGTAAATAAGTGATTAGAAACCCGCTTAAAACAAAAAACATGTCAACTGCTTTTCCAGCCATTCCATTTGAATGAAAGCCTAAAAGAGGTAGCCCAAAAAGTTTAGAAAATTGGTCGGTGTGCCAAATCACTACAATTATGGAGGCAATTGCTCTTATTCCATTTAATCCAGAAAAGTATATTGGCTTATTCATGGTTAAATATGAGAAAAGATTTTCTTAATTAAAGTTTCTTGATCGGGGTAATTAATGAGAACTCCTTTGCTGGCAGATGAATAAACAAATAAACTGCCAGCTGCTACCGCAGAAGCTCCAGATTTAACTGCATTTAAAAAACTATCTAACGAGTTTGCACCACCACAACTTACAACTGGGATGTTGCAATTTGAAGAAATTAATTTTATTAAATCATAATCGTAATCGGTATATGTTCCATCTCTATCAATTGCGGTTAAAAATATTTCACCTGCACCAGCTTTTTCAATTTCTAAAATGTAATTGAGGAGTTTGTTCTTTATTTTAGTTGAGCCACTATTTTTATAGGCTGATAATTTCCCCCAAACAGGTTTTTTAACATCTATTGCGGCAATTACACTCTGAGAACCGTAACGTTCTGCAGTTTGTTTAATCAAATCAATATTATTCTCAATAGCAGAATTGATAATGACTTTTTCTATGCCTAATTTGAATAATTCTTTAATTTGATCAAAACTATTAATGCCACCACCATAAGCTAGGGGCATAAAAGCTTCGCTAGCAATTTCTTCTATGCGATTATAGTTGGGTGCTCTTTTTTCTTTAGTCGCAGAAATGTCTAAAATTACTATTTCATCAACTTCTTTATCATTAAAAAGCTTAACGGCATTAATCGGATCTCCAATATAGTTTGGTTTTTTGAACTTAACTGTTTTAACTAGCTTTTCGTTATCTAATGTTAATACAGGAATTACTCTTACTCTTCTCATGCTGTTATATATTAGAAAAGTTTTTAAGTAATTGCATGCCGAATTTATGGCTTTTTTCAGGATGAAATTGGACACCCCAAATGTTGTTTCTATTTACTCCAGATACAAACTCATACCCATATTTTGACGTGCATAATATATCTTCTGAATTATTTGTTTTCATATGGAAAGAATGAACAAAATAAAATCTTGAGTCATTATTAAGTTTATCTAAAATTTTTGAATCTTTTTTAATGTTGATTTCATTCCAGTTCATGTGTGGAACTTTTAAAGTTTCATTTAATAGTTCTCTATTAAACTTTACAATATCCATATCAATCCACCCTAAGCCTTTTTCTTTTCCTTCATCGCTTTTGTTCCCTAGCATTTGGGCGCCCAAGCAAATACCCAGTAAAGGAGTTTGCTCTTCAATTACTTTTTTGTTAAGAATATCTATTAAACCACTTTTTCTAAGCTGTTGCATCCCATGGTCAAAATGACCAACTCCAGGTAAAATTAATTTTTGAGCAGTTTCAATTGCTGACACCTCTTTTGTTAAAACAGAATCTACACCTATCTTTTTTAACATGTTTTGGATAGATTTTATATTTCCAGCTCCGTAGTCAATAATTGTTATCATGGTCAATTAAATTAAAAGGATTATTTGTTCATCCAGGCTCTAATATCAGTAATATGAGGAGGTAAAAATAAAACATCTACAATCCCTGCTTTTACTTCAGTTTTATTAAAACTTCCTTTATTTATAGGATCTTCTCGGTAAGCTTTATAACCTAAAGGCTCTAGCAATTTCCATACGTCTAATATGGTAAATCCAAATTTTTCAATAAAAAAAGCGTTAAATTCTCCATAAATAACAGGACTGAATTTTTTAATTAATTGCATCCCTCCTTGTATAAAAAATATCTCAGCACCTTCAATGTCTATTTTAATAATGTCACACCTGGTTAATGATTTTTCAATAATATAATTATCAACAGTTGTCATTGGTACCATTTCTTTTTTTAGACCAGCATTAAATTCACTATCATTAAAAGAAATAACGGCATTACTTGAGTTTCCGCCTTCTGTTACAAGTATTTCAATTTCTCCATTGCTATTTCCTAGTGCTATTTTGTTTACTGTTATAAAATTTTGCAAATTATTTCTTTCAATCCCTTTCGTTAGACTGTTGAAGTTTGTGCTAACAGGTTCAAAAGCATGTACACTAACATTTTTGTGTTTTAAATGATGGGCTAAAGGAATAGCGTAGTAACCAATATTTGCTCCAACATCAAAAATAACAGCATTTTTCGGAGCCATTTTTTGAATTAAATCAATAATTTTTTGATCTCTTCTTCCTGTCCAAAAAGGAACGGAGTGGGTTTTAGATCTAACATCAATATATAGCTCTGTTTTGTTTTTTAATTGAATAAAAAATTCAGGTGTAGCCCAATTATTTTTACTGTTTAAAAGTTTTTGTAAAGTAATTCCAATTCTATATTTCCCTTTAAAATGAGGGGTGGTTCTAAATAGCTTGGCAATTGATTTTAGTAAATTCTCATTCATCTGTTAAAGTTAATTTTCTTTAATTTAAAATACGTTTGTATCCTGAATATTTGTAATATTTATATTGTTTCATTTAGAGTTTAATCTTTTGGGAAAGATTGTAAACTCTATACGTTTAGATGTTTTTTTCTAAATTTTTTAAACTGAGATTCATTTAAATATCCATAGTAAGGAATTTTATTTTCAAATCTAACACATTTTTCAGGGTCTAGTTTTTTTAAAATTTTTGCTGTATTTCCTCCAATTACACAGTGTCCTTCTTCAAATGACTTTGTAACAATGGCACCTGCAGCAACAATTGTAAAATCTCCAAGGGTTACTCCGGGCATAATTTTAGCGCCAGTACCAATCCAACAATATTTTCCAATTTTAACTTCGGAAGGAGTATGTTTTCGAGTATCGTGTAAATCATGGTTAGCGCTAATAATACTAACATTAGGTCCAATTTGCGTATAATCATCAATGTATATTTTCCCAATCCCTTGAATATAACATCCATTCATAAGTCCAGGGCAAGTATCTATTCCCGCATAAATATTTTTTTTATTTACTATTAGGCTAGTATAATGTACAGGCCAATAGGTGTTTCTGTTTCGTCCAATATTTAATACTTTTTGTAGGAACCAAAATTCAAAATTAACTTGGCACTGGTAGTCTTTTGTGTCTCTTAAAAAGTTGAAATATGGTAATGAAGTAATCAGTGTAATAGGCACTTGTAGTGGGTGTCTTAAGTAATATTTTATTGATTTTAACATTATATTTTAGAGAATTGATAAGATCTAATTATAGTATAAATATAGATTAAACAATAAGAAAAAGAAAAGAAAATTAAAATTGTATTTATGTCACTATTTAATTGATATCCAACAAAGAAACTAAAAGCAATTATAGCGAAAGATACAATATGTAAAACCATATCTTCATCTTGTTTGTTTTTTATAATATACATGTATGATAAAGGACTCACAATTGCTTTTAAATAAAACATAGGTGTCAAAATTTGAACATAAGTTCCTGCCGTTAGCCATTCGCTACCAAATATAAAGCTAAAAAGAGTAGGAGCAAATATCCCTAAAATTATAAAAAAAGGTAGTATAGGTAAAGCTAACATTTTAAAAGTGTTTATGAATATGTTTCTACATTCACCTGTTTTGTTGTATTGTTCGGCAGCTTTTTGTGCAAATACATTTCCTACAGCTCCTGTTATAAAACTAATAGGTAAGCTTACCATTCGTTTACCATAATTAAAATGACCAATTACAGTAGTATTAAAATAGGAGTTGAAAAAATAGATGGGTAATTGGTTGGTCCACCCAAAAAGAAATTCTGTTGGTATTGTATATAAAGGGAATTTTTTAAATTTTATAATTGTTTTTCTTGTTAATTCTTTACTAGGGTTGTTGAAAGGAAACAGGAATTGTTTAGATAAGGTGATTAAACTAAAAAAACGAATTAGTTGCCCAGCAATAAGAGCAATTAGTAGTCCTGAAAAATTGTTAATAGATAACCCTAAAATAAGCGAAATCAAAACTGTTGTTATAGAGCTGAATATTTGAGTAATGGACAGAGCTTTATATTTTTTATATTTATTTAGTAGCTTGCTAAGTATAGTGTTAAAGCCAAATAAAAGAGTTGAGAAGGGAATAAAGTAGAGCCAGAATTTTAATTTTGATGAAGTAAAGAGATTTAATTCTAATAAATCAAAAAATAATATTGTGATAGCGATCAATAAAGAGTAAATGATGGTTGTTAATGAACATATTTTAATGATGGCATTTTCTTCTTTCTTTGAATTGGTAAGTAGTATAGCTTGAGAATATTGGAGAGTAGTGAAAACAAATAAGATTGCTGTAATGCTCATGTAGATCCCCAATAATCCGTAGTCCGCAGGAAGATAAATTCTAGTTAGAATAGGGGCCATACCAATAGTTATGACTTGGCTAAGAGTAGTTCCTGATAAAGAAGTGAATA
>JBMYXB010000058.1:0-14691 GCA_049608005.1 Vicingaceae bacterium | reverse complement strand
TTCCTTTAGAGTAATAAGAAATAGTTGTGTTGTAACTGTTTTCGTTAGATCGGTATGCTTTTATCCAAGCATCAAAACTAGAGTGTGCTACTGGCTGTACCTTGTTTCCTGGTTGGTTTTCTATGTTACTAACCGATCCTTGAAACTTTCGTATAATTTCTTGTTCAGTATATATTCCAGCTCTGTACAACAGTAATTCATCATAATAACTTGTAAAACCTTCCATAACCCATAACAACGTAGTGTAGTTTTCGTTGTTATAATCAAATGGCCCTAAAGTTATTGGCCTAACTCTTTTTACATTCCATAAATGAAAATATTCATGAGCAACTAAACTTAAAAAACCTTTGTAAGCAGCACCTGTATAAGTCCATCTGTTAACCTGTAAAGTAGTAGAACTTAAATGCTCTAAACCACCACTTCCTTTGGTTAAATTATGGATAATAAAAGTATATTCTTTGTTTGGGTTTTCTCCAAAAACATCTGTACAAGCTTCAACAATTTTAGCCATATCAACTTTTAAAGTTTCTACATCATAATTACCTTTTCCATACATAGCAACATGGTGTAAAACTCCGGCAGCAGTAAAATCAAATGTTTCTTGGTTTCCAATTTCAACAGGAGAATCAACTAAAATATCGTAATCAGGAGCTTGGTATTCAAAAGCAGTTTTAGATGTTTTAGTTAAAGAAGTACTTACTTTTTTCCAATCTTTAAAAGGAATAATGGTAAGGTTGTGAGGTGTGTTTTTTAATTCCTCAATAAACATAAACATACTTGTACCATTAAAATAAGCATGCGATGCATCAACAAAACTTGTTCTTACACTTAACTCAAAAGCATAAACGCTATAGTTTATAACAACTTTGTTAGATTTGTTGGCATAAATTCTCCAAGTGTTTTTATTAATTTTTTCTGATTTTACAGCTTTATCATTCGATTTAGATTCTAAACCTTCAACACTTTTAGCAAATTCTCTAACTAAATAAGAACCTGGTGACCAAACTGGCATTTGTATATCAAAATGCTCTTTCTGATAATCTGAAACAGTCATTTTTACATTGTAATAATGCGTATGAGGTTCTGGCGTTGATACCTCGTAACTAATGTTCTGAGCATTTAAAAGTAGAGTAGGCAATGCAAATAGTACTAAAAATATTTTCTTCATAAAATTGTTTTTAATTAAGGATAGTAAAAATAGCTAATATTGATTAATAGCTGTATTTCTTTTTGTTTTAATTAGCATAAATTTTTTTAATAAAATGTAATTTTCTTGTACCTTTTTTTAGCACTTTTACGTATTGTTAGATGATGTTTCAAAAAAGTATAAAAATATTTTTATTTATAATCTTAATTATTTTTGGTTATAACTCAGTATCAGCTCAATGCCCTCAATTTTTTGATTCTCAAGGTAATTTAAGTAACACCCCACAATGGATAAGTTGTTTTGGAGCCGATTTTAATTTAAATGTTATACCAGATGTTAATATAGGTAATTATTCTATTGATTGGGGAGATGGTTCTTTAAACACAAATGGAAATGGATGGTTGGCAAACACAGCTGTTCAGCATAATTATACAGCAACAGTTGCAAATTATAATATTACTATTACATTACCTGATGTGCCTTGTGTAATAACTGGTTTAGTAATACTAGAAGAGCCTTCAAATGCTTCTATTCAAATACCTTTTGGAGGTTTAACAAGCACTTGTGCTCCAGGTAGTTTAGATTTTACCAATTCTTCTACAGATGTATCAGTAAATACTGTTTTTACTTGGAATTTTGGTGATGGTTCTCCAATACAAACTTTTAACAGTACTAATGCTGGTCAAACTATATCACATACTTACTTACAAGGTACAGTAAATTGTGTAACGGATGTTACCTTAACGGCAGAAAACTTTTGTAATACTTTACAAGGGGGGCAAAGTGTTGCAACTTTTAATCCAATAAGAATTTGGGATATTGATGATGCTCAAATATCAGCTTCTGCTACTTTACTTTGTTACCCAGATACTGCTGTAACACTTCAAAATACAACCGATAGAAATTGTGAAGCTCAAGGTAATATTGCTCAACGTTATGAATATTGGAATTTAGGAGATTATTGGGGCTTAGGATATGATTCCATTATTAATTGGACTGCATGGCCTCCTGCGTTACCGCTTAACATGGAGTACCCAGGAATTGGATCTTATAACGCAATGCTTGTTGATAGTAGTTTTTGTGGTTTAGATACAGCATATATTACAATACAAATTGTACCACCACCTGTTGCAAATTTAGGTGTGAGTAAGGATACAATATGTGAAGGAGAAAATGTAGTTTTTTCAAACTTATCTGGCGGAGGGGCCAATTCGTATTTTTGGAATTTTGGTGATGGCACTGGCTGGGTAAACGCTGGCGGTGGAGCTGTTAATCATACTTATAGTTTTACAGGCGATTACACCATACAAATAGCGGTATTTATTGATGGAGGTACTGCCAGTTGTACTGATACTTCATCCATTCCTTTGCATGTTTTACCTAGCCCTACAGCCAATTTTAATTTTGATAACAATAATGGCTGCGATAGCTTAACAGTAAACTTTACCGATTTTTCTTCTGCCAATGCTGTTACTTGGTTTTGGGATTTTGGCAATGGAGATACAAGCAGTTTAGAAGTGCCACCTATCCAATTTTATAATAGCCCAGGAAATTATGATGTGCAATTAGATGTAGCCAGTATTAATGGTTGTTCAAATAGCATTAACCAAACTATTAATATTTACCAATCTCCAGTTCCATTATTTTCTCCAACAAGTGTTTGCCAAAATTTAGATGCAACTTTTACAGATCAATCAACAAGTTCTGTTGGCGATGCAATAATTAATTGGAATTGGGATTTTGGAGATGGAAACTTTAGTGCTCAGCAAAATCCAAATCATATTTACACCACAGCAGGTACTGTAGATATTATATTGGACATAAACACGGCATTTTGCAGTGCTTCAGATACAGTTACTATTACCATAGAAACAGAACCTACTGCTAATTTTACACCAAGCAACACTGTAGGCTGTTCTCCATTAGGAGTTTCATTTGCAAATAACTCTTCAGCAAGTGCAGCAAATTTTACTTGGGATTTTGGAGATGGAAATACTTCTACAGCAACCAATCCAATTCATACGTATCAAAATAATTATGGTGTTGATACCACCTTTACAGTTACATTAATTGCCCAAACTCTTTTTGGCTGTGCAGATACAATTATTCAACAAATTTCAGTTTTTCCTAACCCAAGTGCTGCTTTTACTAATGATGGTTTATTAGATTGTGCCCCATTAAATGTAAACTTTACAAATAATTCTAACGGAGCAGTTAGTTATTCTTGGAATTTTGGAGATGGATCACCGATAGACAATTCTGTTAATCCTACTCATGTTTTTAACAACGCATCACAATTTATAGATAATAATATAGTAACATTAATAGCTTTTAGTGCTAACGGGTGTACTGATACTATTATTGATAGTGTTACTGTTTATCCTGAACCACAATTTGGTTTTAGCACAAATCCCGATTCTGGTTGTAGTCCAGTAAATGTTATTTTTCCATCTGTAATTGGTGCAGTACAATATCAATGGGATTTTGGTGATGGTAGTTTTGGATCTGGGCCAACTCCCAACCATACCTATATAAATGCAACTACTAACAACGTAATTTATCCAATACAATTGATAGCCACTTCTCCTTTTAATTGTGTTGATACTTCTTATGGGCAAGTACTTGTTTTTCCTAATCCTTTAGCACAATTTAGTGTAGATGCTATATCTGGTTGTCAACCCCTACCAATTAATCTAACCAATTCATCAACAGGAGGATCATTTTATCATTGGGATATGGGAGATGCAACCAATTTTAGTACTTTAACTACAAATTTTTCTCATACTTATACTAACACTACTGGCGGGCAACAAAACTTTGTAGTTGAGCTTATTGCAGAAACAGACAGAGGTTGTACAGATACAGCAACTCAAAACATAACAGTTTATCCAGAAGTTATTTCTAATTTTTCATCAGACACTATAGGTTGTAGTCCTTATAATGTATTGTTTAATAATTTATCTACAGGGGCTTTAAATTATGAATGGAATTTTGGAGATGCAACACCATTATCCAACGCAATAAATCCTTCACACCAATTTACAAACACTACTTTAGTAGATACCATTTATACAGTACGTTTAATTGTAGAATCTGTTTTTGGATGTTACGATACAAGTTATAGAGCAGTAAGAGTGCATCCAGATATTATAGCACAATTTTCTACCAATACAACAGGAGGGTGCCATCCATTACCAGTAAGTTATACCAATACAACAATAGGAGGAGCATTATATGGTTGGGATATGGGAGATGGAACTACTTTTGATACATTAGATTTAACCTTTGATCATATTTATACCAACACAACAGGGATACAACAAAACCCTACAGTTCAATTATTTGCCGAATCAATTTATGGGTGTAGAGATACAGCAACTCAAAACATAACGGTTTATCCAGAGGTTATTTCTAATTTTTCTTCAGATACAATAGGTTGTAGTCCTTATAATGTATTGTTTAATAATTTATCTACAGGAGCTTTAAATTATGAATGGAATTTTGGAGATGCAACACCATTATCCAACGCAATAAATCCTTCACACCAATTTACAAACACTACTTTAGTAGATACCATTTATACAGTACGTTTAATTGTAGAATCTGTTTTTGGATGTTACGATACAAGTTATAGAGCAGTAAGAGTGCATCCAGATATTATAGCACAATTTTCTACCAATACAACAGGAGGGTGCCATCCATTACCAGTAAGTTATACCAATACAACAATAGGAGGAGCATTATATGGTTGGGATATGGGAGATGGAACTACTTTTGATACATTAGATTTAACCTTTGATCATATTTATACCAACACAACAGGGATACAACAAAACCCTACAGTTCAATTATTTGCCGAATCAATTTATGGGTGTAGAGATACAGCAACTCAAAACATAACGGTTTATCCAAATATTACTGCAATTTTTGAATATGATACAGCAGGATGTAGTCCTTTTAATGTTAACTTTTTAGACCTATCAGTAGGAGGTTTAAACTATACTTGGGATTTTGGAGATGGTTCTCCAATAGAAAACACTCAACATCCAAATCATGAATATATCAATACTACGGCAAACGATGTAAATTTTACGGCAACACTTATTATTGAGTCGGTTTTTGGTTGTTTTGATACTGTACAAAATATAATTACGGTTTTTGCAACGCCAGATGTAGCTTTTACGCCAACACCTTTAACCCAAACCTATCCTAATGCTACAGTATCATTTACAAATAACTCTTTTATTGGTCCTTGGCTATATAGTTGGGATTTTGGAGATAATAATTTTTCTAGTACACAAAACCCACCTAATCATACTTATTCTACTTGGGGTACTTACAATATACAGTTGGTTGCCAATAGTCCAAATTGTGCTGATACAACTACTCAAAGTATTACAATAATACCACCTATACCTATAGCAAATTTTCAAGGTCCAGCTACTGGCTGTAGGCCTCTTTCAGTTCAATTTACTAATTTTTCTAGTTATGGAAATACCTATTTATGGGATTTTGGAGATGGAGGTGTATCAACACAATTTGAACCTGAGTACACTTTCTATAATCCTGGAACATATACTGTAACTCTTACTGTTATTGGTGATGGAGGGCAAGATGTTCAGGTTAAACAACAAATTATTGAAGTTTATCAAAATCCTAGTGCATTTTTTACAGCATCTCCCACTACAGTGTTTATACCTAATGAACCAGTGCTATTTTTTAACCTATCTAATTTTGCTAACACTTATTTATGGGATTTTGGAGATGGAAATACATCCAATGAAGAGTTTCCTGAACATACTTATATACAACAAGGTGTTTATGATATTATGTTAGTGGCATCCACACAAAACAATTGTAGAGATACCTTTGTTTTAGATGCCGGTGTAGAGGCGTTAACAAAAGGTGATATTTCTATACCCAATGCATTTACTCCAAATCCTAATGGTGGTAACGGAGGATTGTTTACAAACCAAGATACTGATAATGATGTATTTCATCCTATTGTGGTTGGCGCAGATGAATATGAGTTAAATATTTTTAACAAATGGGGCGAACTTATTTTTATTAGTACTGATGTAAATATTGGATGGGATGGATACTATAGAGGAGATTTAAGCAAGCAAGATGTTTATATTTATAAAGTAGAGGTTAGATTTATTGATGGAAGAACAGATTCTTTTGTAGGAGATGTTACGCTATTAAGATAAAAAAAATGTTATGAAATATATATTAGCTAGTGTTTTATTGATGTTATCTATTTTTATAGAAGCACAAGAACATACAAAAGAATATAATAAATTATTTAATACTGCAAGTAAAAAGTATTTGAATGGGGATTACTATGGAGCAGTAAAAATATACGATCAACTATACAAAATTGATAGTGAAGATAAAGAACTTAACTACTATTTAGGGGTTTGTAATTATGAAACTAAAAATTATAAAGCAGCCGAACAAAATTTTTTAAAAACCAGTAGTGCAATTAGTTTAGAGCTGTTTAGATACAAAGCAGCAATTGCACACATAAATATGAAATTTAAAAAAGCATTAAATTTTTACAACGCATACAAATTAATTTCAGGTAAAAAAGAATTTACAAACGAGCAAATAAATTACTTAATTCAAAAAACAAAATATGCCGAAATTGCTATTACACAAGAAAGAAATGTATTGGTGCAAAATTTAGGTACAACAATAAATACAAAGCATCAAGAATATGTTCCGTTAATCTCTGCAGATGAAAAAATGATGATATTTACTTCTAGAAGACCAGGTAGTACAGGTGGGATTTTAGATCCTAACGGAATTCCTTTTGAAGATGTTTATATGTCAACAAAAATTAATAATGTTTGGATGAAACCTGTGCAATTAGGTGAACAGATTAACACTGCTACCAACGATGCTTGCGTTGGTTTTTCTGCTGATGGGCAATTACTTTTTCTATTTAAACCTTCTAAAAATGAAATTACAGGAGATTTATACCAAAGCAGAATGGGAATGGAAGATTGGGAATTACCAATTAAATTAGGATCAGATATTAATACCGAGTTTAATGAAACTAGTGCATCTATTTCTTTAGATGATAAAGTGTTGTATTTCTCTAGCGATAGACCAGGAGGCTTTGGAGGAAAAGATATTTATAAAGTTTTACGCTTACCTAATGGTAAATGGAGTAGAGCAATAAATCTTGGGGCAATTATAAATACACCTTATGATGAGGATTCACCTTTTGTTCATGCCGATAAAAAAACACTTTATTTTAGTTCTAAAGGGCATCAAAACATGGGAGGCTATGATATTTTTAAAACTAGTTATGAAAATAGAAGCTGGACTACTCCAGAAAATTTAAAATATCCAATTAACACTGTAAAAGACGATCTGTTTTTTGTGTTGTCTGCTTCAGGAAAAGTAGGTTATTATTCTTCATCTCGTGATGGAGGGAGTGGAGGACAGGATATTTACAAAGTTTTGTTAAAGGATGAAAACATAAAACAGCACGTTTTAAAAGCAATTATTAAATCAAAAGAAAATTTAGAGCCTATTGCTGCTAGAATTATGTTGATTGAAAATGAATCTAAACAAGTTAAAGGAATTTATAAATCAAACGACAATACAGGAAAATTAATAATGATTGTAAACCCTGAAAAAACGTACAATATAGTAGTTGAATCGGATGATTATTATACGTATTCTGCTGAGTTTGATTTTGATTTAAACAATGACCAAAGAATTGAATTTAATTTAGAAAAAAAGAATTAATTTGCTAAATACGATTAAACATATATTGTTTTTTATGTTCCTTTTTTCTGCTTTTCAGAGCTTTGGGCAAGATATGCAGTTTACTCAATTTAATGCAGCACCACTTTATTTAAATCCTGCTTTTACAGGGGCAACAATAGAACATAGATTATCTACCAATTATAGAAACCAGTGGGCAGGAATACCCGGTAATTTTGTTAACTATACTTTTGCTTACGATTATAATTTAACCGAATTTAATAGTGGATTAGGTTTGCTATTTGCAAAAGAGCAGGCAGGAACAGGTAATTTAGGAAGTACAGAATTAGGGTTACTTTACTCGTATCACTTTAAGATTGATAAAAAAATAATGATACAGCCTGGAATAAAATTTAATTATATTACTAGAGGCATTGATTTTTCTAAATTAGTTTTTAACGACCAATTAGCTAGAGGCGGAAGTAGTGCCACTACAGATAATATTAATCTTGAAAATGTAAGTTATTTAGATATTACTGCTGGATTATTAATTTATTCTGCAGATTATTGGTTAGGAGTTTCTTTTAACCACATTAACGAACCCAACCAATCTTTAAATAGTGATGAAAGCCCGCTTTTCATGAAATTTTCTGCTCATGGAGGTTATAAATTTGATTTATCTGAAGGAGGAAGAAAAACCTTAAGAACTTCTTATATGAATGTTGCCTTTCATTACAAAGCTCAACAAAAATTTGATCAATTAGATTTAGGGTTATATTACATGAGAGAGCCTTTTACTTATGGAATTTGGTATAGAGGAATACCAGGTTTAAAGTCGTTTGATAATAAAATGAATAACGATGCTTTAGCAATTATTGTAGGATATAAACTGATAGATTATAATTTGAATATAGGCTACAGTTATGATGTAACAATATCAAGATTAGCATCTAATGCCGCAGGTTCGCATGAAATTACATTGGTTTACGAAATTGCTAGTAAGAAGAAAAAACGGAGAGGTAAAAGGTTTTTTGTACCCTGTGCTAAGTTTTAAATAACTACATAAAATCTTGAAAAGCACGTTTTTGAGGATTGTTTTTTAAGTGAAACGAAAAAAAACACCGAAAAAAGGATGTGCTTTGAAAAGCTAAGCCAACTGAATTCGCTTTTTCAGCGAAGATAATTTTTAATATTTAGTTTGTTTGAGTGGCTCGCTTAACGGTCTTGTATATGAAAAGTAGCGGATTAAAATGCACTTACTTTTCGCAAGGCATATACTTAATAAAACACAAAAGCGGTTCAGGTAAGCACCTAAACCGCTATTTTTTTTAAATACCGTGTTAGCGGTCGTTGTTTTTCAGTTCGCCTTTTGTTTCTTTGATGATTTTGCAATTTTATTAAATTCTAAACACAACTTTACAAAATATTCAAAATCTTTTCTGTCCTTATAACCATCAGGATTGATGTAACAATAACCTTTATATTCTTTGCCTTTCATTAATATTGTTTCGTAGCCATCTTTTACCGAAAGGTCCTCTTGTAGTTTTGACCGCTTATACAAATACAGGTTTTTCCATTTACCATAAAGTTCAGAACATTGAACATTTCCTTTTCTTCAATTTCTATCTTCGGTATTTCGGCAATATATTCTCTAACTCTATTAACAAGATTTATGTTATAAGTCATAATTTATTTTCTTGAGTGAAGTCCAATCGTATTGCCATCTCTATCCATTAAAATAGATACGAAACCAAAATCTCCAATCGACATTTTTGGTCTAATAATTTTTCCGCCTGCTTTCTCAACTAAATTTTCCTCCGTTATGCAGTCTTTTGATTCAAAATAAATTATGGTGTTATTACTATTTGATACAAAGTTTTCTTTTTCAACTAATGCTCCAGTTATATTTAAACCTTTTGGGTCAAAAGGGAAACCAGATTGTTTGCCGAATTCAATTGGAAAATCTACGAGTTTGATATTAAACACAGTTTCATAGAATTCTTTGGCATTGTTTAAATTTGATACATTGATGTCGAACCAGTTTACGGGATTTACATTTTTCATTTTTATTTGTTTTAATAATTATTTTGCTTTATTGCAATGCAAATATGCGATGAGTTTAAAACGTAAAATTGTAAAAATGGGACAATTCTAATTTTTATTATCAAAAATCAATGACATTTTTAAATCCTCTCCATAAAATTCTTTTGGTGTTAAACCTGTAAACTCTTTAAAGTCTTTTATGAAGTGTGCTTGGTCAAAATATTCATTTTCATAAGCCAAATCTGTTAAACTTGCTTGTTCTTTATTCAGTAAGGTTTTCAAAGTTGCTTGTATTCTAATTGTTTTTGCAAGTTGCTTTGGACTTAAACCAATAACTGAAGAAAATTTGCGGGATAATTGCCTTCTACTTATATTTTTACTTGTAGAAAATTCATTTACTGAAAATTGTCCATTTGTATTAAAAATTGATTCAACTGTAGATTTTACAATATTGTCAATAGTTTTTTTGTTGGATAATTCTTTAAATAGAAAGGTCTCAACTATTTGTATTCTTGTAGGTGTACCGTTAGCGTTTAAGATTTGTTCGCCAAGTTTTTTACCCTTTTCTCCAAATAATTTGTCCAATGGTATCGCAGTATTTTCCATTTCTTTAATTGGAATTGTCGTAAAAGGCAAAAAACCATTTGGCTTGAATTGCACAACGAAACTACCTGTTGTTCCAGTTGGCTCTATCACATAAGGCTTTGTCAATTGTCCAATTAAAAAGCAATTTGGTAAAATTGTTATTTCGCCACCTGGTGAATGATGTTTATATGTGTCGCCATAATGGAAAATTAATTTCATTGTTCCGTCAGGTACAATGGTATTTTTCAAAGGCATATTTTCTTTTTCTCCATCCAATGTCCAGTAGCGTTTAACGTACTCTGTCAAATCAAGGTTAGGTTCAAATGTTTTTGGATTTAATTGCATTGTTCTTGGTTTGCAGGATTTTTTCAATGACCGCTAACGTCCTAGTTGGGAATGTTTTAATATTCTTTACTATGGTTGTTAAGCGAAGATAGCGTTTTTTAAGGAGAAAGTCAAGTGGTTTACGTTACTTTGGCCCATTACCATTAGGGTCAATTCCCATTGGATTATATACTGCTGGGCAAGATTTAGAACCTTTTTTTAAGAACATAAAACGTACTCTTAACATAAAAGGGCGTGATCGAGTATTAAAATAAGAGTGAGTCGATTTTATATGATCGAATGGAAGTAATGCTAAAATTGGAGTTTCTATCATGGGCATAACAATTAAGCGATTACCAGTTTTAAAACCAACACCAAAAAAGTAATGTAACTCCCCAACAAAAGCATCAGGTCCATTTACATAATCTTCATTAGTAGGTATTTGTGGTGTAGCAGTTCTTCCTTTTAAATGAAAATCAGCATTTAAACCTAAACCATTTACATAAAATAAATTATCAGAAGCATCAAAACGGTAACCAAAATTAAAATGTGCAGATATTAAATGATCGCTGTAAGCACCTTCAATATTAGTCGTAGAAGTAAGTACATCATTCGTGTAAGTTTCTGTTGTATAATCTTCGCCACCTCTAAACCATTTCCACGTTAAACCAAAATCGCTGTAATTAATAAACCTTTTTTCGGTCATTTTAAACATACCAATTTCTGCTAAAGCACCAAATTTACCTTTAGGATCGGCAATGTATTTGGTTTTATAAATGTTATTTAATGCATCAGTAGAATCAATTTCAGCATTAAAATTGTTGTATGCAGCCATGTAAGTTGCTCCTAAACCAAAGTACCAACCCTTATCAACAGCATCTCCTCCAGTTCCATAAAGTCCATTTCCTTTATCTTTTTTAAATTGACTAAAAGAGTTTAGCGTTAAAAGTAAGATGGGTATAATTAGTAGTTTTTTCATAGTTATCAGATTGTCATTCCGAGTGAATCCCAACTTTTTTGTTGGGAGAATCCGAGGAATCTTTTGAAATAATGCTAAAAAGCAAAAAGATACCTCCGCTACGGTCGGTATGACATAGTTATAATTTAAATTTCAGAAAGTATAGCTTGTTCAACTTCTACACTATCCCAAACGTTTTCTATATCCTCAAATTGTGCCATTACGTTTTTCATAATGGCATCTTGTTTTTGTCCTGTTTTCCAAGCGGTAGAGTAACGAATTTCGCTAAAAGTAACTTGGCTATAAAGTGGTAACCATTTATCTGGATGTTTGGCAGAAAAATGTGCTTCAATTTTCTTTTGTAATAAGAATTTTGGATCAGCAACATAATCTCTCATCACATAATAATTATGTAAAGATAAATCTTGCACACCATCACCATCAGGTTTTCTTAGTTCTTGATATTCTGCAAAAACTTTAGTCCAATCTTCATTATACTTTTGCATTAAATCCCACATTACTGAGCAATCTTCAAAACCAGCATTCATTCCTTGTCCGTAAAACGGAACTGTTGCATGTGCTGCATCTCCCATTAAAGCTACTTTTCCGGCAGTCCAAGGGTAGCACCTAACAATTGCTAAAGAGGCAAGTGGATGATCTTCCCATGCATCTCCAACTTCTGGCATCATCTCATAAAAATCAGGGAAAGTTGTTTTAAAAAAGCTGTCAACCGCAGTTTTAGAAGTTAATTGCTCAAAAGAATTTTCGCCAGTTGAAGGCATAAATAAGGTACAAGTAAATGAACCATCTTCGTTAGGTAAAGCAATTAACATAAACTTGCCTCTTGGCCATATATGTAAAGCGTTTTTATCTATTTTGTACGATCCATCTGAATTAGCAGGTAACAACAATTCTCTATAACCATCATTAATAAAGTGCTGACTGTATTCAAAACGATCTAACTTTTGCATAGCGTTGTAACGTACTGCCGAAAAAGCACCATCACACGCAAAAACTACATCAGCTTTGTGTTCTGATTTTTCTTTTGTTTCAGAATTTTCTAAATAAACAATACCATTCTCTAAATCTGCTCCAGTGCATTTTTCATTGTAATGAATTGTTGCTCCACCATGTGTTTCTGCAATGTCCATCATTTTGGCATTTAAACCTCCACGAGATACAGAGTATATTGCCTGACCTTCTTTTCCGTAAGGTTGATAAGAAAGATTACTTGCGGTATCATGCATTATTCTGCCTGTCATCGGAATAGCAATTTCTTCTACTTCGCTAACTAAGTTTACATTTTTTAAGGCTTTCCAACCTCTATCAGAAAGTGCTAGGTTTATTGATTTTCCTGCAGAAATTTCTGCTTTTCTAATGTCTGATCTTCTTTCAAATATGGTTACTTTATATCCAGCTTTAGATAAATAAACTGCCCAAAGTGAACCGACTAATCCTGCACCTACTATTGTTGCTGTTTTCATAATTTAGTTTAAAAGTGTTAAAGTTGAAAAGTCTTTAAAGTTAAAATTAAGTTTATTAGTTGAACCGCTTATTTAAAAGTGAAATTCTGTACTTCAATTATCAATTGCCTTTTTCAAAATTTCACCAAAACGGTAAATGTCTTCATAAGAATTATATAAAGGTATTGGAGCCATACGGATTGCGTTGGGTTCTCTCCAATCAGAAATTACACCTTCTTCGGTTAATTTATCAAACAAACTTTTACCAAAACCATGAGCAATTACAGAAACTTGACAACCTCTTTCCTCCCAATTTCTTGGGGTAATAATTTCTAAAGATTTATCTGCTGAAGCATTTAATGATTCATTCACATCATCAACAATAAACTCTAAATAGCCAGAAATTAATTTTTGTTTTTTAAGGAGTTTATCCATCCCAACTTCATCAAAAATATCAATAGCCGCTTTGTGTGCTGCCATAGATAATACTGGTGCATTACTCATTTGCCAAGCTTCGGCAGTTTTCATTGGTTTAAAACCAGGTTCCATTAAAAAACGTGTTTCTTTTTCGTGCCCCCACCAACCTGCAAAACGCGGTAATTCAGTGTTGTTGCAATGTCTTTCGTTTACAAAAATTCCTGAAACACCTCCAGGACCAGAATTTAAATATTTATAAGAACACCAACAAGCAAAATCTACATCCCATTCGTGTAATTTTAGTTCAATATTACCAGCACCATGTGCCAAATCGAAACCACAATTAGCACCAACTTTATGTGCTGCAGCAGTAATTGCTTTCATATCAAAAACCTGGCCTGTAAAGTAATTTACCCCTCCAATCATAACACAAGCCAAACTATCACCAGCTTCATTTATTGCAGCAATAATATCTTCGTTATGTATTGTTCGTTCTCCTGCTCTTGGAGCAATTTCAATAATAGCTTCATCAGGATTTAATCCTGCATTTTTAACTTGCATTTCTAATGCATACTGATCAGAAGGGAAAGCTTTTGCCTCGCAAATAATTTTAAAACGCGTTTCAGTTGGTCTGTAAAAAGAAACCAATAACAAGTTTAAGTTTACCGTTAAGTTGTTCATCACAACAACCTCTTTTGGTTTAGCACCAACAATTTTAGCAATGGGTTCAGCAAACATTTCGTGGTAAGCAAACCAAGGATTTTTAGCATTAAAATGACCTTCAACACCCCATTTAGCCCAATCTTGTAATTCTGTATTAATATAATCTACGGTAGATTTTGGTTGTAAACCCAAAGAGTTTCCCGTAAAATAAATGGTTTCTTTTCCGTCTATTATTGGTATATGAAATTTACTTCTATATTCTTTTAATTCATCTTGCTCATCTAATTTCTGAGCAAAGCTTAAACTATTTTCGTAAGTCATTTAAATCCTTTTAAAATGGATTGTAAATATACATAACTAAGTCAGAAAGT
>JBMYXB010000057.1:0-14697 GCA_049608005.1 Vicingaceae bacterium | reverse complement strand
CTTTTTTTGATAAGTTCATCTTTAATATGTTAAGCGATTCCGTCCTCTCTTTTAACCCCTTTTTTTAATTGGTTCAAAATAAGGAGAATCTTGCAGCATGCAACTTAATTGTGATGTGTAAAGCCATCATTAAGTGGTTGTTTTATCCTTTGCAATGGTTTTAACCATTATTAGATTTAGTACCTATTTTTTTGTGAGTCTATCTTTTAGAAATAAAATGATTATAATTGTTAACTGATAAAATATTAGATAATGAGCAACATCAAAAAACCATCTTTAATTCAATCATTTTTACCAATAATAGTATTGGTTGGGTTATTAATTGTAAATGTATTATTTGTTTATGGAGATGATGCTTTAGGAGGGTCTAACCAATTAGCACTTTTGTTTTCTGGAGCAGTTGCAGCAATAATTGCTACTAAAAATGGGTACAGTTGGAAAGAAACATTAAGAGGAATAACCTCTAGTATAACTTCTGCTTTACCAGCATTAATGATTTTATTGTTAATAGGTGCTTTAGCAGGAACTTGGATGTTAAGTGGTGTTGTTCCAGCAATGATTTATTATGGATTGGATATTTTAAACCCAACTATCTTTTTATTTGCAACATGTTTAATTTGTGCCATAGTTTCTATTGCTACTGGTAGCTCATGGACAACAGTGGCAACCGTTGGTATTGCTTTAGTAGGAATAGGAGATGTATTAGGTTTTGAAAAAGGAATTATAGCAGGAGCAATAATTTCTGGAGCTTATTTTGGTGATAAAATGTCGCCTTTATCTGATACAACAAATTTAGCACCAGCAATGGCAGGAACAGATTTAATTACCCATATAAAGTATATGGCATTAACAACAATTCCTTCAATTGTAATTACATTAATTATATTTTTAGTAATTGGTTTCTTTTATAATGTAAGTGGAGATGTTGGTCAGGTTGATGCTTTACAAGTGGCTATCAAATCTAAATTTAATATCAATCCATTTTTATTTTTAGTGCCAGTAGGAGTAATAGCTTTAATAATAAAAAAGGTTCCGGCAATTCCAGCTTTATTTATTGGGAGTTTGTTAGGAGGAGTTTTTGCAGTAATATTTCAGCCAGAACTTTTGGTAGAACTATCTGGAGAAACAAATTTCTTAAAGGCATCGTATAAAGCTGTAATTGATGCAATGTCAACGGATATTGCAATTGTTACAGAAAACGAAATTGTAAACGAATTACTTTCTTCTAGTGGTATGAGTGGTATGCTTAACACGATATGGTTAATTATTTGTGCTATGATTTTTGGTGGTATTATGGAAAATACAGGAATGTTGAAGCGTATTACTCAATCTATCATTGGATTGGCAAAAACAACAGGATCTTTAATTGCAACAACTACAGCATCATGTATTACTTTTAATATAACAGCATCAGATCAATATTTGGCAATTGTAGTACCAGGAAGAATGTTTGCTGAAGAGTATAAAGAAAGAGGTTTACACCCTAAAGTGTTGAGTAGAACTTTAGAAGATTCTGGAACGGTAACTTCGGCACTTATTCCTTGGAATACCTGTGGAGCTTATCATTCAGGAGTTTTAGGAATTGCAACAGGAGAATATTTTATGTATTGCTTTTTTAATTTAATTAGTCCGCTAATGACTTTAGCATTTGGCTTTTTGGGAATTAAAATTGCTAAACTTACATCATCAGAAAAAGAAAACTTAGAGAATTAATATGAAAAAAACGTTACTTTATATTATATGTTTATTGACTGTTTTAACGGCTCAATCTCAAAACAATTTATCAAAAAAAGATTTGTATAATGATGTTTATGAGCCAGCAAAAGTAGTTGATGAAAAATACGGAATAATTAGATATGAGAAGCTAAACATGTTGTTTGGTAGCGATACTATTCGTAATAAAAATGGTTATGCAGCAAATGGTTTTGTAGAGGATTATTATAAGTCTGGTCAATTATTACATAAAGGATTTTATGTTGATGGTCAATTAAAAATTTATAAGAACTATTTTCCAAATGGAAAGTTAGAACGAAATTTTAGGATGGTTGATATAAAAAAAGGGAAGATGGATATTTTTTATAATAATGGAACTCAAAAATCTAAAGTTTTTTATGTTAATGGAGAAGCTTTAAAGTGGGAAGATTATTATTCTAATGGAAATCTTGAATTTATTGAGGTTTATGATAAAGAAATTCAATACTATTTAGAAAAAGCTAATTATTATGAAAACGGAACACCTGAAAATACGTTGGTTTTAGAAAATAAAAAGAAATTGCTTTACACTCAAACTTATTTTTATCAAAATGGAAAAATTAAGGAGCTAGGCCAAATGAGATATAACAAATCAATGTTTGATTATGAGCGTTTAGGTATTTGGAAAGTTTTTGATGAAAACGGAAAAGCAACCAAAGAGGTAAAGTATGCTAATGGAGAAGTTCAGAGCGAAAAAAACCTATAAAACAATTAATTCTGAAGGTTTAAAAGTGCTTAGAAGTGGTGCTTTAATTCTGTAACAATTTTATTAGCAGCTCCTTTATTAGATTTAATGTAATTTTTATTTGCATCCTGAAAAGAAGAAAGATTAGCATCTTTTTCTAGTAAGTTAATAATGCCCAGCAAATCATCATCATCTTTAATGATATAAGCACCATTAATAGTTATTAATTCTTCTGCTTCATGAAATTTAGCATGTTTAGGACCAAATAAAACGACATTTCCAAAGCTTGCAGGTTCTAAAATATTATGAAGAGCACCAGAAAAACCACCGCCAATAAAAGCAATATCTGTAAATTGGTAAGTGCTTGCTAAAATTCCTATATTATCGATAATTAATATTTTGTTAGCAGCAATGTTTTCATAATTTGCATCAGAATATTTTATAAAATCAGATTCAATAATTTTCTCAATTTCAGTTATATGCTTTTTATCAATATTGTGTGGAGCTATAATATATTTATAATCTTTTTTAGAGTTTTTAATAAAAGATGCAATAATTTTTTCTTCTTCTGGCCAAGAGCTGCCCACGATAATTATCTTTTTATTGTCTGCAAATTTTTTTATTAAAGCAGGTGTTTTAGGTGATAAAGAATTTTCGTAAACCCTATCTAATCGAGTATCTCCTGTAACTAAAACATTTGTGTAGCCGAGTTTGTTTAGTAATTTTTTTGAGCTTTCGTTTTGTACAAAAAAGTGAGTAAAAAAAGATAGCATTTGTTTTGAAATTCCTCCATACCATTTAAAAAATGGTTGAGTATCTCTAAAAATTCCAGAAATTAAATAAGTTGGAATTTTGTTTCTATTTAGCTCAGATAGAAAATGATACCAAAACTCATATTTAATAAAGAATACTTTGTCTGGTTTAATTGCGGCTATAAATTTTTGGGCGTTTAATTTTGTATCTAAAGGTAAGTAAAAAGAGTAATCAGCAAATTCGTAATTTTTACCATATTCATATCCAGAAGGAGAAAAAAAAGTAAGAACTATTTTAATTTGTGGGCTATCTTTTTTTAGTTTTTCTATTAATGGTTTACCTTGTTCTAATTCGCCAAGGCTGGCACAATGAAACCAATAGATGTTTGCCACATTTTTAAGTGCCTTTACATCTTCAAAAACATTTTTTCTACCCTTAATAAATAATGTTGCTTTAGGATTAAAAATAGAGGCAATTTTAATGGCGATAGAGTAGAGGTAAATTGATATGTTGTAAAAAAGAATCAATTTATAAATTGTTTTTATTAATGATAATAATATTCTTGATTTTGCCTTTTGTTTAAGCGAATAATCCAGCCAATCCTAACACCATAAAGTACATTGGTGTATGTTTTTGTATCAGGCATGTTTGTATCGTAATTGTATTTTCTAAGACTTTTAGTCCAACCAATTGTATAATCAAAACCGCCATAAAAATTTAGTAATCTGTTTTTACTCAAAAATAAATAACCTGCAAATCCATTAGCAGCATATCCTAAAGAAAAACGATCATAACCCTTTTTGTAATCATCTGTAAGGTAAACAATATCGTCTTTAAATTTAATGCTAATTTTATGTTGTAACATCCCAAAACCTCCATATAAAAGAATTCCTGAATTTTTATTTGGAGCAAACTTGTTTATCATTTTACCACCAATAAGAAAAAAGGAAGAACCTCTTTGACCTAAATAAACCTCAGTTAATCTACCAATATTGTCAATAGCTTCGCCAGTAGTGGTTTTTATATCATCTAAAATAGATTTTTCTTGAACCTCTCCTCCCCAAATAAAATTGCCTTTAAAACCATATACCCAGTTTTTTTTAGTTTTAACTATAAAGCTTCCGCCAATATTATTGTTTGAGCCAAATCTATCAGCTAATTCCCCCCCAGACCATTGGTAGGCGTAAGAAGCTGTAATCATAGGGATAGTAAATGAGGTGTCACGAACTTCTTTTTTTTCAGCAACAAACTGGGCTTTACTTAAAAAGCTAAAAGAAAATAATATTAAAAAGAGTAAATTTTTCATCAGTTCTAAAACGCAAAATAACGAATAAAATAAACGATTATTGCTACCAAATTGTTAATCGGATAAATATTAGGATTCAATAAAGGAGATTTACTAATTTAGCACACTACAAAAAAATAAAACACTTTATAAAATAATGGCTATAGATAATATTCAAATGGTTGATCTTAAGGGTCAATATGTTAAAATTAAAGATCAAGTAGATGCTGCAATACTGAATGTTATAGATACTACCGCTTTTATAAAAGGTCCGGATGTAAAAGATTTTCAGGAAGAATTACAACAATATTTAGGCGTTAAGCATGTAATACCTTGCGGAAATGGTACTGATGCATTACAAATTGCTTTAATGGCTTTGGGTTTAAAACCTGGAGATGAAGTTATAACTGCAAATTTTACTTTTGCAGCAACTGTAGAGGTTATTGGTTTAATGAATCTAGTTCCTGTTTTTGTAGATGTTGATAGGGATACCTTTAATATTAATGTTGAGGAATTAAAAAAAGCAATAACGCCAAAAACTAAAGCAATTATTCCTGTTCATTTGTTTGGGCAAGCAGCTAACATGGAGGCGGTTATGGAAATTGCTGAAAACAATAATTTATTTGTTATTGAAGATACTGCTCAGGCAATTGGCTCTGATTATACTTTTTCTGATGGAAAAAAACAAAAAACAGGAACAATAGGGAATGTAGGAACAACTTCATTTTTTCCTTCTAAAAATTTAGGATGTTACGGTGATGGAGGGGCATTATTTACAAATGATTCTGAATTAGCTAAAAGATTGGGTGCAATTGTAAATCATGGAATGTACAAGCGTTATTATCATGATGAAATTGGTGTTAATTCTCGTTTAGATTCAATTCAAGCAGCAATTTTAAGAGTTAAATTACCTTATTTGGATGCTTATTGTGCAGCAAGGTTAAAAGTTGCAATGTTTTATAATGCAGCTTTCGCAGATGTAGCACAATTAGAAACTCCTGTTATAAGTAACAGTTCAACACACGTTTTCCATCAATATACACTTAAAACAAAAAATACAAACAGAGCTGAATTAATAGCATTTTTAAAGGAAAAAGGAATTCCTGCTATGGTTTATTATCCCGTACCCTTGCATCAACAAAAAGCGTATGTACGACCAGAATTTAAAGATGAAAATTACCCAGTAACTATGGAGTTGTGCCAAAGTGTAATATCATTGCCAATCCATACAGAAATGGACGAAGAGCAATTACAATATATAATAGAATCAGTAAAAGAATATTTTAAATGAAAATAGCAGTTATAGGAACCGGATACGTTGGATTAGTAACAGGAACATGTTTCGCTGAAACAGGCAATGATGTAATTTGTGTTGATATTGATGAATCTAAAGTAGAAAAAATGAAAAATGGTGAGGTTCCAATTTACGAGCCTCATTTAGATGTTTTGTTTGAAAGAAATATTAAACAAGGTAGGTTATCATTTACAACTCAAATAGAGGATGCTGTTGAAGATGCAGAAATTATATTTTTAGCCTTACCAACTCCTCCAGGAGAAGATGGTTCGGCAGATTTATCTTACATTTTAGGTGTTGCAGATACCTTAGGAAAGATAATTAAAGATTACAAAGTAATTATTGATAAAAGTACTGTGCCAGTTGGTACAGCAGAAAAAGTAACTGCTGCAATAGCTAAAAATGCTACAGTTGATTTTGCTGTAGTTTCTAATCCTGAATTTTTAAGAGAAGGATATGCTGTAGATGATTTTTTAAAGCCAGATAGAGTAGTTATTGGAACATCTGATGATAAGGCAAAAAAGATTTTAGAAGGTTTATACAAACCTTACGTTAGACAAGGAAATCCAATTTTGTTTATGGATGAAAAATCGGCAGAATTAACGAAGTACGCTGCCAATTCGTTTTTAGCAACCAAAATTACTTTTATGAATGAGATTGCTAACTTTTGCGAAAAAGTTGGAGCTGATGTAGATAAGGTAAGAATAGGAATTGGATCAGATCAACGAATTGGTAACAGATTCTTATTTCCTGGTATTGGATATGGTGGAAGTTGTTTTCCTAAAGATGTACAAGCTTTAGCTAAATCTGGTAACGAGTATGGTTATCATTTTGGTATTTTAGATTCTGTAATGTCGATTAACGAAAAACAGAAAACCATTATTGTTCCTAAAATTAAAAACTACTTTAAAGATGATTTAAAAGGTAAAAAAATTGCCCTTTGGGGATTGGCTTTTAAACCAGATACAGATGATATTAGAGAAGCACCAGCCTTATATATTATTGATGAATTATTAGCTGCAGGAGCAGAAATTACTGCTTTTGATCCAGAAGCAATGACCAATGTAAAAGAGTTGTTAGGTGATAAAATAAATTTTGCTTTAAGTAGAGATGAAGCTGCAAAAGGTGCAGATGCTTTAGTTATTGCAACAGAATGGCAAGTATTTAGAACGCCAGATTTTACTAAGTTATCAGAACAAATGAATGCTAAAGTAATTTTTGATGGAAGAAATCTTTATGATATTGAAGAAATGAAAGAATTAGGGTTTTATTACAGTAGTATTGGTAGAGAATTAGTTTCAAAATAAGATATGAAAAAAGCATTAATTACAGGAGCAGCAGGATTTTTAGGTTCACATTTATGTGATCGTTTTATTAGCGAAGGATACTTCGTTATTGCAATGGATAACCTAATTACTGGAGATTTAAAAAATATAGAACATTTAAAGGGTAATGAAAATTTTGAGTTCATTAATCATGATGTTTCAGAGCATATTTCTATTGATGGGGAGCTAGATTATATTTTACACTTTGCTTCTCCAGCAAGTCCGATAGATTATTTAAAAATTCCTATTCAAACTCTTAAAGTAGGTTCTTTAGGAACGCATAATTTATTAGGATTAGCAAAATCAAAAGGAGCAAGAATGATTATTGCTTCAACATCTGAAGTTTATGGAGATCCTTTAGTTCATCCACAAACAGAAGAGTATTACGGAAATGTTAATCCGATAGGGCCAAGAGGAGTTTACGATGAAGCAAAACGTTTTCAGGAAGCAATAACAATGGCCTACCATACTTACCATGGTGTTGAAACAAGAATTGTAAGAATATTTAATACCTACGGGCCAAGAATGCGATTAAATGATGGTAGAGTATTGCCAGCTTTTATTGGTCAGGCTTTAAGAGGAGAGGATTTAACGGTTTTCGGTAAAGGAGATCAAACGCGTTCTTTCTGTTATGTTGATGATTTAGTGGAAGGGATTTATAGGTTGTTAATGAGCGATTATGCTTTACCAGTAAATATTGGTAATCCAGATGAAATTACAATACTAGATTTTTGTAAAGAAATTATTAAATTAACAGGTACAGATCAAAAAATAATTTACAAAGATTTACCAGTTAATGATCCTATGCAACGCCAACCAGAAATTACCAAAGCAAGAGAAATTTTAGGTTGGGAACCAAAAGTTAATAGGGCAGAAGGTTTAAAAATAACTTATGATTATTTTAAAAGTTTGTCTGATGAAGAATTAACAAAAGTTGAACATAAAAACTTTAACGATTACGTAAAATAAAATGAAGTACTTTAATCACGAAACAGCAATAATTGATGAGGGTTGCAATATTGGTGAAGGAACCAAAATTTGGCATTTTTCGCACATTATGCCAAATTGTACTATTGGTAAAAAATGTAACATTGGGCAAAATGTAGTGGTTTCTCCTGGAGTAATTTTAGGAAACAATGTTAAAATTCAAAATAACGTTTCAATATATGAAGGTGTAATATGTGAAGATGATGTTTTTTTAGGTCCTTCAATGGTTTTTACCAATGTTACCAATCCAAGAAGTGCTGTAAATAGAAGAGGAGAATATGCAAAAACTATTGTTAAAAAAGGAGCATCTATTGGAGCTAACGCAACAATAGTTTGCGGACATGATATTGGAGAGTTCGCATTCATAGGTGCTGGAGCGGTAGTTACTAAAACAGTTCCAGCTTATGCTTTGGTTGTTGGAAACCCAGCAAAGCAGCTAGGTTGGATGAGTGAATATGGTCATCGTTTAGAATTTGATGATAATGGGGTAGCTATTTGTGAAGAAAGCAAAGAAAAGTATAGATTTGCAAATAACTTTGTTGAAAAAATTAAAGGATAATGAAGGATAATGAAAAAGTAAAATTTGCCGTTGTAGGTTGTGGGCATATCGGTAAACGACATGCAGAAATGGTTCTTGGAAATGAAGAGTCAGAATTGGTGGCTTTATGCGATGTTAGACCAAAATCTGAACTAGGAATTGAAAAGTATCAAGCTAATTTTTATCAATCAATTGAAGAGTTGTTAGCCGCAGGTTTAGATATTGATGTAATAAATATCTGTACACCAAATGGTTTACATTCAGATCAAGCATCTTTAGTTTTAGATAAAGGAATACACGTTGTTGTAGAAAAACCAATTGGATTATCTAAAGCAAAGTGCGAAAAAGTAATATATAAAGCATTAAGAAATCATAAACATGTGTTTGCAGTAATGCAAAATAGGTATTCTCCACCTTCTGTTTGGATTAAAGATTTAGTAGAAAAAAAAGTGCTTGGAGATATTTTTATGGTTCAATTAAACTGTTACTGGAACAGAGATAGCCGATATTATAAAGCGGGTGGTTGGAAAGGAACTCAAGATTTAGATGGAGGAACTTTATACACACAATTTTCGCACTTTATAGACATTATGTATTGGCTATTTGGAGATATAGAAAATATTCAAGGAAAATTTAATGACTTTACACATAAAGATTCAACAGATTTTGAAGATTCAGGTTTTGTTTCCTTTGATTTTGTTGATGGAGGTATGGGTTCTTTAAATTATTCTACAGCAATTGCAACACAAAATTTAGAAAGTAGTTTAACTATTATTGGCGAAAAAGGAAGTGTTAAAATAGGAGGGCAATACATGAATGAGGTAGAGGTTTGTAACATTGATGGGTATGAAATGCCAGTTTTAAAAGAAGCAAATCCTCCCAATGATTATGGACCTTATAAGGGATCGGCAGCTAACCATCATTATGTGATAGAAAATGTAATTGATACACTTAAAGGAAGAACAACAGCAACAACTAATGCTTTAGAAGGATTAAAAGTTGTGGATATTATAGAACGAATTTACGGTTTAAGAAACCAAGATATTTTAAAAAATTAAGAGTTATGGGAATTTATAATAAATTAAAAAACAAAGAAACTAAAATAGCAGTAATCGGACTAGGATATGTTGGCTTACCAATAGCTTTAGAGTTTGGTAAAACAATGTCGGTAATAGGGTTTGATATCAACCAAAAAAGAGTTGATATGATGAAAAATAATATCGATCCTAGTGAGGAATTAGATGCATCTGCTTTTGAAGGATGTGATATTGAGTTTACTGCAAATTTAGAAGATTTAAAAGAGGCAACATTTTTTGTAGTTGCAGTTCCAACACCAATTGATGGTCATAATTTACCAAATTTATCGCCACTTTTAGGAGCATCAAAAACAGTAGGTCAAGTATTAAAAAAAGGAGATTATGTAGTATACGAATCTACTGTTTATCCTGGTTGTACTGAAGAGGATTGTATTCCTGTTTTAGAAAAAGTTTCTGGCTTAAAATGGAAAGAAGATTTTATGATAGGATATTCTCCAGAGAGAATTAATCCAGGAGATACAACACACACTTTAACCAATGTTATTAAAGTTGTATCAGGTTGTTGCGATGAATCGTTAGAAGAAATTGCACAAGTTTATGAAGAAGTTGTGCAAGCTGGAGTGCATAGAGCTACAACTATAAAAGTTGCAGAAGCAGCAAAAATTATAGAAAATACACAACGAGATTTAAACATTGCTTTAGTTAACGAGCTGTCTATTATCTTTAATAAACTAGATATAAATACCTATGATGTTTTAGAAGCTGCAGGAACAAAATGGAATTTCTTAAAGTTTTTTCCAGGTTTAGTTGGCGGACATTGTATTGGTGTTGATCCTTATTATTTAACATACAAAGCAAAAGAAGTAGGTTATCATGCACAAATTATAAATGCTGGTCGTTTTGTAAATGATAGTATGGGAGCTTATACCGCTAAACAAACGGTTAAAAAAATTATTGCTGCCGGAAAACACATTAGTGAATCTAAAGTGTTGGTAATGGGAGCAACTTTTAAAGAAGATGTAAGTGATATCAGAAACTCAAAAGTAGTAGATGTAATTAATGAATTTATTTCATTTGGAGCAACTGTTGAGGTGGTTGATCCACATGCTGATTCTGATTCTTTAAAAGAAGAATACGGTTTTGGTTTAGTTACAGAAATGGCAAACGACTATGATGCTGTTTTAGTAGCTGTTAATCATGCAGAATATTCAAACTTTGATGAAAACTATTTTAATTCTATCACTTCAGAAAACCCTGTAATTGTAGATATTAAAGGAATTTACAGAGGTAAAATCAATAACATGACTTACTGGAGCCTTTAAGATGAAGAGCATTTTAATAACAGGAGGAGCGGGGTTTATAGGATCTCACTTGGTGAGATTAATGGTAAACAAATACCCAGATTATAAGATTATTAATTTAGATAAATTAACCTATGCAGGTAATTTAGCTAACCTTACAGATATTGAAAATGCTCCCAATTACGAATTTGTAAAAGGTGATATTGTTGATGCAGATTTTATCAATCAGCTTTTTTCTGATTACAATTTTGATGCAATTATTCATTTAGCAGCAGAATCTCATGTAGATCGTTCTATTGAAGGACCAATGGAATTTATTATGACCAATATTGTTGGTACAACCAACTTATTGAATGCTGCTAAAGAAAGTTGGCTTTCTTCTTCCCCTTCGGGGGAGATTGAAGATAAACTTTTTTACCATGTTTCTACCGATGAGGTTTATGGTTCGTTAGGAGAAGAAGGAATGTTTTTAGAAACAACTTCTTATGATCCTCGAAGCCCTTATTCGGCATCTAAAGCAAGTTCAGACCATATTGTAAGAGCCTATCATCATACTTATGGTCTGCCAATAGTTATCTCTAATTGTTCAAACAATTATGGATCACATCAATTTCCTGAAAAATTGATTCCATTATTTATCAATAATATTAAAAATAACAAAGCTTTACCTGTTTATGGTAAAGGCGAAAATATTAGAGATTGGTTGTGGGTTAACGATCATGCTAGAGCTATTGATGTTATTTTTCATGATGGTAAAAATGGAGAAACCTACAATATTGGTGGTCATAATGAATGGACTAATATTGATTTAATAAAGGTGATGTGTAAAGTGATGGATGAAAAACTGGACAGACCAGTTGGAGAATCTGAAAAGCTAATTACTTATGTTACTGATAGAGCAGGACATGATATGCGTTATGCCATTGATGCTACCAAACTAAAAGATGAATTAGGTTGGGTTCCTTCTTTACAATTTGAAGAAGGAATAAGAAATACTATTGATTGGTATTTAGATAACGAAGATTGGTTAACTAACATTACTTCTGGAGATTATCAAGAATATTATGACAAACAATATACAAGGTAATTGTTTAAATACAACAATTTGCGTGTGTGATAATGACTATTTTACTTTCAACTTTACAAACTTTTTAACTTTCGACTATTAAAGATGTACGATAAACAATTTCAGGAACAAGATATTTCAAATAAAACATTTTTAATAACAGGTGGTGCAGGCTTTATAGGTTCTAATATTGTAACTTATTTAATGAAGTATAATGCCGGAAAAGTAATTGTTTTAGATAACTTATCTAACGGTTATTTATCTAATATTAAACAATTTATTGGTCAATCTAACTTTAAATTTATTGCAGGAGATATTACCGATTTTCAAACCTGTAAGGCAGCCATGCAAGGAGTAGATTATATCTCCCATCAAGCAGCTTTAGGGTCAGTACCAAGATCTATAGAAAATCCTATTGCAACGCACTTGGCTAACGCTACAGGTTTTTTAAATATACTAACAGCAGCTAAAGAAAGCAACATTAAACGAATTGTTTTTGCAAGTTCTTCATCAGTGTATGGAGATAGTAAAGAGTTACCTAAAAGAGAAGAAAATATAGGGAGGCAACTATCTCCTTATGCCGTTAGTAAACACACCAAAGAGTTGTATGCTAAAGTATTTGCAGATGTTTACAGTTTGGATGTAATTGGCTTAAGATACTTTAATATTTTTGGGCCAAATCAAAACCCTTCAGGCCCTTATGCTGCTGCTATTCCTTTATTTATGGAGGCTGCTTTAAAAAATAAATCGCCTTATATAAATGGTGATGGAGAACAAAGTAGGGATTTTACTTTTGTAGAAAATGCTGTACAAGCAAACATTAAAGCATTATTTTCTAAAAAAGAAGTAAAAGGACAAATTGTAAACATTGCTTGCGGAGGAAGAGTTACCATTAATGAACTTTTTCAATCCATAAAAAAAGCTTCGGGTAACAATGTAGAACCAATTTACAGAGAAGAACGCCCAGGAGATGTAAGAGATTCGTTAGCGGATATTTCTTTAGCCCAAGAGCTTATAGACTATAATCCTGAGTTTGGCATAGAAGAAGGATTAAAAATTACAACCGAATGGTTTAAAAAAGAATTTGTAGATTAAAATTCCCCTCTTGAGAGGGGTGTCTAAGGCGGGGTGTGTTAAAATGCTTAACTTCGAATAATAATACTATTCTATTAAATGAGTTTCCTAAAAAAAATATTCAAGTCAGAACCTAAATTAGATCCAATCAGTCTTTCGGTTTTTGGTGTAGATATTCATTCACATTTAATTCCAGGTATAGATGATGGTTCTCCAGATATGGAAACATCAGTAATGCTGGTAAAAAAGTTTATAGATTTAGGATTTAAAAAAATTATAACTACACCGCATGTTATGTGCGATTATTATGATAATTCTTCTGATAAAATACTTAGAGGCTTAAATGATTTAAGAGAAGAACTTCAAAAACAAAATGTAAAAATTGATATATCAGCAGCAGCAGAATACAATTTAGATGATGGTTTGCAAGCATTAATTGATAAAAAAGACATTTTAACTTTTGGCGATAACCATGTATTATTTGAGTTGCCTTTTATGCAAGAACCAAGAAACTTACAAGAAATTATTTTTAATTTTCAGATGGCAGGTTACAAGCCTATTTTAGCTCACCCTGAACGTTATACTTATTGGTATAATAATTTTGAAAAATACGATGAGTTAAAAGCTCGTGGAGTAATGTTGCAGCTTAATTTGATGTCGTTAGCAGGTCATTACTCTCCTCAAACAAAAAAAGTAGCCGAAAAAATGGTAGATGCTAATTTGATTGATGCTGTTGGAACAGATTGTCATCGAATAGAACACCTTAAAATGATAGGGCATCATTTAAACCTCAAACACATACATAAGCTTGCAGAACAAGAGCAATTGTTTAATAAAACCCTCTAGTATTTTATCATTCTCAGCTTAATGGGGGCACCTTTAAAAAAGCCGCATAAAATCTTTAAAAGCTACGCTATCTGAATTTTGTTTCAGATTTCTACCTAAAAAGTGTAAACGGTGTTTCTATAACTTAGTAAAGGATGTTTATATACCGTACCCTTTTTTCGTCTAACGGTTAATGTAAAAAGTTGGCTTTAATAGCTGTTTCAAACAAGTGTTAAGGCAAAGTTTTTCCATAGAAAAATCTGGATTGGTATATGACGAAACTTACGTTTCTGTATTACCTAAATAAATAATAGTCCAAATAAAAAACAAGAACTCAAAATAGTAATATGGTGTATTCTGGAACTAAAATAATAGTGCTTAAAATTTAAGTTTAAAATATTTGGTTTTTATCTCAATTCTTTGTTGTGTGGCGTTATTTTTTCAGGTAAACAATTCCAAATTTTTCTTCTATTAATTTCAAATTAGGTTTTCCTTCTTTTACTTGTCGACTTGTTTCTGTGAAAAAATCTTCAGTCCAGTCTCCAGGAAAGATGTAACTAATCACTTTCGCATTTTCTTTTCCGATATTTTTCATATAATGAGCGATTCCTCTTGGACAATGAATTGTGTCTCCTGTGTCAACAGTCATTTTTTCTTCTCCGATAACTACTTTAAGTGTTCCCTCAATAATATGAAAAGTTTGATCTTCCCATTTATGATAATGATTTGGAATAAATCCATTTGGTTCAATAATTCCGTCCGTAATTACATATTC
>JBMYXB010000056.1:0-14996 GCA_049608005.1 Vicingaceae bacterium | reverse complement strand
CTAATTGTACCTGAGGTGGGAATCGAACCCACACTCCAATGGAACACGAGTTTGAGTCGTGCGCGTCTACCAGTTCCGCCACTCAGGCAATTGTTTTTAAGTAACAGAATGCGAAAATATTGAATACTTTTGACACATTAAAACTATTGCCATATATTTTTATTTATAATATGCTCAATTATTTGGCTTAGTATGAATTAATTAATAAATTTGCACCCCTCTTAAAATTAAGGGAAAACTATAAGTATGTCAAAAATTCAAATATATGCAGGGCAAGCATCAATGGTATTAGCTAATAAAATAGCTGATAGCCATGGTACTAACTTGGGTAATGTGATAATAAGTACATTTAGTGATGGTGAGTTTCAGCCATCATTTGAAGAGTCGGTTCGTGGAGCTGATGTATTTATCATACAATCTACCATACCTCCAGCAGATAATTTAATGGAATTATTGATGATGGTTGACGCAGCAAAAAGAGCTTCTGCAAGAAGAATTGTTGCAATTATGCCTTACTTTGGTTTAGCCAGACAAGATAGGAAAGACAAACCAAGAGTACCAATAGGTGCAAAATTGGTAGCAAAAATGTTAGAAGTAGCAGGTGCAACCAGGTTAATGACAATGGATTTGCATGCAGACCAAATACAAGGTTTCTTTGAAACACCTGTAGATCATTTATTTGCTTCAACAATTTTTGTACCTTATATAAAGAGTTTAAATTTACCTAACCTAATGATGGCTTCGCCAGATATGGGAGGTACAAAAAGAGCAAATGCTTACGCTAAACATTTAGATTGTGGTGTAGTTGTTTGTTATAAACAAAGAAAAAAAGCAAACGTAATTTCTGATATGTTTCTTATTGGAGAAGTTAAAGGAAAAGACGTTATTATAGTTGATGATATGGTAGATACTGCCGGAACATTAACAAAAGCAGCTGATTTAATGATGGAAAACGGAGCGTCTAGTGTTAGAGCTATGACAACTCACGCTATTTTATCTGGAGAAGCTTATGAAAGAATTGAAAATTCAAAATTGACCGAATTAATTGTTACAGACACCATTCCTTTGCGTAAGCAAAGCGATAAAATAAAAGTGCTTTCTGTAGCTGATTTATTTGCGGATATTATGAAAAAAGTCACTCGTCATGAATCGATTAGTGAATCATTTATTGTTTAATATTAAAATTATTATAAAATGAAATCTGTAGCGTTAAGCGGAAACAAAAGAGCAGAGAGAGGAACCTCTAATGCTAACATTCTTAGAAAAGAAGAAAAAGTACCAGCAGTAATATATGGTGGAAAAGAAAATGTTCATTTTACTGTAAACGAAGTAAAATTTAACAAAATCATTAATACACCAGAGGTTTATTTTATTGATTTAGATGTTGATGGAACAAAATTCAAAGCAATTATTAAAGATGTTCAATTTCACCCTGTTACTGACAGAGTATTACACATTGACTTTTTAGAAGTTGATGAAAAGAAACCTTTAACAATGAGAATTCCTGTTAGTTTAGTAGGTAGATCTAAAGGTGTTGCCAATGGTGGTACTCTTAAAAACCCTATTAAAATGATTAGAGTTGTTGGTTTACCAGCTGCAATTCCAGAAAATGTTGAAATAGACATGACGGAATTAAAAATTGGAGATTCTATCAAAGTTGGAGAATTAAACGTTGATGGTTTAACATTTTTAGGTGCTGATAACGCTGTTGTTGTTGGTGTTAAAATGAGTAGAAACGCTGTTTCAGAAGATGAAGAAGGTGAAGGTGAAGAGGCTGCAGAAGGTGCAGAAGCTGCTCCTGAAGCTGCTGCTGCAGAGTAATAAAAAAATTATGAAGTATTTAGTTGTAGGGTTAGGTAACATTGGCGCTCAATACGAAGATACTAGACATAATATAGGTTTTAAAATAGTGGATGCTTTAGCTAAGGCATCCACTATTTTTTTTGAACCCAATAAATTGGGAGATACCGCTACTTTTAAATTTAAAGGAAGAACCTTTATACTTTTAAAACCTTCTACTTTTATGAATTTAAGTGGAAAAGCAGTAAACTATTACCTCCAAAAAGAAAAAATTAAACAAGAAAATTTATTGGTTATTACCGATGACATTGCTTTACCTTTTGGTACTTTACGCATGAAGGGAAAAGGTAGTGATGGCGGACACAATGGCCTAAAAGACATTATAAAGGTATTGGGAAATGCTAATTTTGCTCGTTTACGTTTTGGTGTGGGTAGTGATTTTGTTCAAGGAAAACAAATTAACCATGTTTTAGGAGATTTTGCTCCTGAAGAACAAAACCAAATGGGTGAACGCTTAGAAAAAACTACCGAAATGATTAAAGGTTTTGGAACAATTGGTTTAGGACGCACCATGTCTAACTTTAATGGAAAGTAATTACTCTTTTTTTCTGTACTATTCTCCCGAGAAATCGAGAGTCCAAAGGTGTAAAATACTTTTGAGTAAGCTACCATATAACTGGTTCCCCATTTTCATGGGGAAAGAGTAACATTCAGTACTAAGTGCAACATCCACACCTTCTTAGAAGAATTAATTACTGGAAACAAACTTTTTTACTGCCTGATAAGTTTCTTTATTAGCCTCTACAAACCCCATGTGCCCTACATTTTTTAGAAGTAACAAACTACCATTTTCAGTCAATTTTACCTGAGAAATTAATTCATCACAAGGTAAAATGTTATCTTTTTCTCCAACAATATAAAAAACAGGATAAGGAGCAAATTTTATTATAATTTCTCTATCTACCCTATCTTTCATGCCTTCTAATGCCGCTACAATTCCTTGTTTAGACATTGTTAGTGCTATTTTTTTATACTGCTCTATACTCCGTTTATAAGGCTTATGTATTGTGTTAAACAAGTTTGGTACTGCTTCATTAATAAATAATTCAGCATTCATTTTTACAATTCTAACCACTCTATCCCTATCGTGCTTTTTTTGTTCATCATCTGCCTTAGCAGATGAATGAAACAGTATCAACCCTTTTATATTATCAGGATTATTTTCTGCTATTGCTAAACTAACGTAGCCTCCTAAAGAGTGTCCAACTAAAAAATATTTACGAATTTTTAAATGAGCCAGAACAGCTTCAACAGCTTCTGCCATCTCTTCCATTGTATGCACATAACTTAAACAATCGGTACTACCATGGCCTAATAAATCTACCGTAATTACTCTTTGTGTTTTAGCTAGTTTTTCTGAAAAACTCTTCCAAACTTCTTTTGCACCTAAAAAACCATGCAAAAAAACAACTGCCTTCCCCTTACCCTCATCGGTAAAGGAAACGTTTATGCTTTTAAATTGTATTGATTTTTGTTTCATAATACAGTTGTCATTCCGAGTGCAGCCGAGGAATCTTGTTTTTAAGTTCTAAAAATCTCTTCATTCAACGAATTCCATTCAGTATTTGAAAGGTTTATTAAGAATTCTTTCTTTTTTCTACTCCAATTTTTAATTTGTTTTTCTCTGTCTATCGCATGTTCTATATTAGAAAATCGTTCGTAATAAAGTAAATTATAGCAATAAAATTTACCCGCAAATGTATTAGATTTACCTTTGTTTTCTTGATGCTCAAACAATCTTCGTTTTAAATCATTTGTTACACCCGTATACAAAACAGTTTTTGCAGGATTAGTCGTTATATAAACAAAATAATTATGTTGCATTTATTACAAAGTTATCTATCAAGAAGATTCCTCGGCTGCGCTCGGAATGACATAGCTAATTCATCAAATCTTCTATTTCTTCTGCTTCTAAAGGAATATTTCGCATTAAGTCATGCTGGCCATCTTTGGTAATAAGCACATCATTTTCTAAACGTATTCCTAAATTTTCATTGGGGATATAAATTCCTGGTTCTACCGTTAACACCATTCCTTCATTAAAAGGAGTTGATCTATTTTCTATATCATGCACATCTAAACCAATATGATGTGACGTTCCGTGCATAAAATATTTTTTATAAGCCGGATTATTTTTATCTTGATTTGCAACATCAGTTTTATCCAATAACCCCAAACCAATTAATTCTGATTCCATCATTTTGCCAACTTCACCATGATATGCTTCATGGTCTGTTCCTGGAGTTAACATTGCTGTTGCTCCTTTCATCACTCTTAAAACAGCATTGTAAACTGCTTTTTGTCTATCAGTAAACCTTCCAGAAACTGGCACACAACGTGTCATATCAGAAGCATAGTTAGCATATTCAGCACCTACATCCATCAAAATAACATCTCCAGCTTTACATTCCATATTGTTTTCAATGTAATGTAAAACACAGGCATTGTAACCCGAAGCAATAATTGGTGTATAAGCATAACCTCTAGATCTGTTTCTTAAAAATTCATGTGCAAATTCTGCTTCAATTTCATATTCCATTACGCCAGGCTTAACAAAATCTAAAATTCTTCTAAAACCTTTTTCTGTAATATCACAAGCTTGTTGCATTACATCCAATTCTAATTGAGATTTAATTGGTCTTAAAATATTCATTATTGGTGCTAAACGCTCATACTCATGGTTAGGGTATTTTGTTTTACACTCAATTCTAAACCTATCATCTCTTGTTTGAACAATAGTTTCTGCTCTTAAATGCTCATTGTTATTTAAATAAATTCTTTCCGCTTCCATTGCTAACCCATTAAAAACTTGCTCAAAATCAGTTAACCAATAAATGGTTTGTATTCCAGATTGTTTTGTTGCTGCAGCTTTATCTAATTTTTCACCTTCCCAAATAGCAATTAATTCGCTTGTTTCTTTCACAAACAAAATTTCTCTATGTTTTGGATTATGAGCTTCAGGAAAAATTACTAAAATTGATTCTTCTTGATCTACACCACTTAAATACAATAAATCGTTGTTCTGACGAAAAGGCATTAAACCATCCGCATTGGTTGGCATCATATCATTAGAATTAAACACTGCTACCGATTTAGGTTTTAAATGTTTAACAAAATTTGCTCTATTGTTAATGTATAACGAATTATCTATTGCGTGGTATCTCATTTTTTATTCTTTTTCTGTTTTTACTTTTTGATAAGAATTACTCATCAATTTAAATTCCTGATTTTTTAATAAAGGAGAGAATGATGGGATGTTATATTAAATCATTCACTCATTATTACAAAACAAATGTAATTATTCTGGCTCATTTTCATCAACAGAATCGTTTTCAATTCTACTTTTTAAAGAACTTACTCCACCATAATCTAAATTAGTTGAAGCTCCATCAGCAGCATTTATTCTTAAGGTATCTTCCTCGGTACTTCCACTGGCAATTAAACCAAACATCATTACCAAGTTAGTTCCAATAATTACCCATGCCAAAACAGCTTCACTAAATGGTATAATATGATAATGTTCTACAATTTTTTGAAACAATAAAATTGTAACTAATCCTCTTGGTGCAATTAACATTTGAGGAAAAATTGTACTTCTAATAAACACTTTTAAATTTAAAGCTCTTGTTAAAAAAATTACAGCCATAACTAAAATAGCAATGATGATTGCTTCTGGATGAAATAATCCTTCTAAATTCATCGTTAAACCAAAAACTACAAAGAAAAAAGTTCTAATTAAAAACGATGATTCTATGGTAATCATAACAAACTCTTCTCTTATTTCTTTTGCTTTTTCTTGATTTACTATTTTTTTTAAAAAACCTCTAAAAAAAGCATGGGTATTGTTTAGTAGTAAGCCAAAAACTAAAATGATAACTAGTGCTGAATAATGAAAATACTCTCCCACAGAAAATAACAATGCCAATATTGCTAAGAACAAAAAGAATTTAATTTCTGTTTTTATTTTTAAGAAAATATAAACCAAAAAGTAACTTAAAATAACAGATACTCCTACAGTTATTAAGATATTTAACGAAATGGCTTCAAAATAAGTTTGGTTTGCATGTGGCTCAATTATCCACAATTCAAACAACATAATTCCAAAAATATCAGAAAGTGTTGCCTCTAAAATCATAAACTCTTTTTTCTTTGGAATGAGCGTATGTACACTAGGTATAACAATAGCACTACTTACTACCGATAAAGGAATAGCGTAAAAGAAGGCATCCATAAAATTTACCGATTGTGTAAAATATAAAATACAAGCAATTAATGAGTTGGTTACTCCTAAAATTATCACTGAGGTAGCTAAAGCTGCCAATATTGTTCTAATTTTATTGCGATGAATTTCTATATCTAAAGCTCCCTCAAGTACAATCATCATTAATCCAACAACCCCCAACAATCCTAAATGCTGGCTTAAATCAGAAATTTCTAAGCCCATAGATTTTACAGCATACTGTGCTGCAACCCCTGTTCCTATTAAAAAAATAACCGATGGTATTTTGGTCCACTTAGAAATTTGTGTAAAAATGTACGAAAAAACAATTAGCAAACTTGCCAAAATAATTACTACATAAGGATTATCCATAAAATGAAATTTTAAAATTCACTCAAATATATGAATTTAGATAATTTCCTTTTTAATACAATATGCAATTAATTCTGTAACATTATAGCTTATGGTTTTACAGCCTTTTTTACCTCCATCAAACAACATTTTAAAAACTATTCAAAAAAAAATAGCCTTCCGAAACAAGTTCGAAAGGCTATTGTATCTTCTATTTTTTGTTTAGATAACTTTTAATTCTTTCCCTACTTTTTCAAAAGCCGCTAATGCTTTATCTAACTGTTCTTTGGTATGAGCTGCAGAAAGTTGCACTCTAATTCTTGCTAAATCTTTTGGTACAACTGGATAAAAGAAACCTATTGCATAAACACCTTCTTCTAGTAATTTATTAGCAAATTCTTGAGCCAACTTTGCATCGTACAACATTACAGGAACAATTGCAGAATCACCATTTCGGTAATCCAGTCCAATCTTTTTTACACCTGCCTTAAAATAGTTTACATTCTCTTCTAACTGATCTCTTAAATCTGTTGATTCTCCTAATAAATTAAAAACTTCATTTGCTGCCCCAACAATTGCTGGCGATAATGAGTTAGAAAATAAATATGGTCTTGATCGTTGCCTTAACATATCAATAATTTCTTTTTTACCAGAAGTAAAACCACCCATTGCTCCACCCAAGGCTTTTCCTAATGTAGAAGTAATAATATCAACCCTACCCATAACATTATTATGCTCGTGTGTTCCTTTACCAGTTTTACCAATAAAACCAGTTGCATGAGAATCATCTACCATTACTAAAGCATCATACTTTTCTGCCAAGTCGCAAATCTGATCTAATTTAGCAACATAACCATCCATTGAAAAAACACCATCAGTAACAATAATTCTATTGCGTTGATCTTGAGCTTTTATTAATTGTGCTTCTAAATCTGCCATATCGCTATTTTTATAACGGTAACGAGCAGCTTTACATAAACGAACACCATCAATAATAGAGGCGTGATTTAACTCGTCAGAAATTATGGCATCTTCTTTTCCAAATAAAGGCTCAAAAACACCTCCATTAGCATCAAAAGCAGCTGCATACAAAATGGTATCTTCCATTCCTAAAAAATTAGAAATTTTATCTTCTAACGTTTTATGAATATCTTGAGTACCACAAATAAATCGTACTGATGACATACCATAACCATGACTATCTAATGCTTTTTTTGCCCCATTAATTACTTTAGGGTGTGATGATAATCCTAAATAATTGTTGGAACACATGATAATTACTTCTTCGCCAGTACTCACCTTAACCTCAGCACCCATAGGGCTTGTAATTATTCTTTCGCTTTTATATAATCCTGCTTCTTTAATGTTTTTTAATTCATCTTGAAGGTCTTTTTGTAATTTTCCGTACATAATTCTTGTATTACTTTAAAAAAACGAAAGTAATCATTTTCCTTGCTTTAGAAAAGCTGATGTAATTTCACTATTTATAATTTTCTTTTTACACAATTGGTTCTAACAACCCAATAGCTTCTCTTACATTGCCAACATTTTCGAAAATAAGCGTTAACTTATCGTTACGCTCTTTCATTTTACACGCATGCGGATTAGCTTGTATGTATTTTAAAACAGCTGTAAATTTTGGCGATTTCAATTCAAATTTTGAATATCTACTAAAGAATTTAATTATCTTTATTACTTCTTAAATAACCATTTTGCCCTATGCCCAATATTAAACTTTTTCAAGACAAAAAAATACGAACTACATTTAATGAAATTGACCAGAAATGGTATTTTGCTATCATTGATGTAGTTCAAATATTAACAGAAAGTTCAAATGCTCGTAGGTATTGGAGTGACTTAAAAAGAAAGCTTGTAAAAGAGGGTTATAATGAACTGTACGAAAATATCGTACAGTTGAAATTAGAAGCTCCTGATGGAAAATTAAGAGAAACTGACTGTGCAAACACTGAAGGACTATTACGTATCATTCAATCAGTCCCTTCACCAAAGGCAGAACCATTTAAAAATAACTGGAAAGAAAAGCTAACGTTGAGTAGCATGATCTATACTTTATAGACCAGTTGATGTTTCTTTAAAACAACCCTTTGCAATCCAAAAAAAATCAACTTCCTAAAATAGGCTCTAACAACCCAATAGCTTCTCTTACATTACCAACATTTTCGAAAACAAGCGTTAGCTTATCGTTACGCTCTTTCATTTTACACGCATGCGGATTAGCTTGTATGTATTTTAAAACAGCCGTAAATTTTGGCGATTGGTAAAACAACGATTCTTGATTGGCAATAAAATAACCCACCAACTTCTTTTGCTTTAAAACCATTTTATCTAAACCAATACTTTTTGCAATCCATCTTAATTGAATAGCACTAAAAAGTTCTTGGGTAGATTTTGGTATCTCTCCAAACCTATCAATCAATTGTTCTTTTATTTGATCTAGTCCTTCTAAGGTTTTAATGTTATCTAAATCACGGTAAATATTTAATCGTTCTCCAATATTAGAAATGTATTTATCCGGAATCATTATTTCCAAATCAGTTTCTAGCTGACAATCATTAACAAAATCTTTGTCTTTTAACTCTTCAGCATACAGGTCTTTAAATTCTGTTTCTTTTAATTCATCAATGGCTTCTTGCAATATTTTTTGATACATATCAAAACCTATTTCAGAGATAAATCCACTTTGCTCTCCTCCCAATAAATTTCCTGCACCTCTAATATCTAAATCGCGCATGGCAATTTGGAAACCACTTCCTAAATCAGAGAATTGTTCAATTGCTGTTAATCTTTTTCTGGCTTCTGGTGTTAAACTGTGCATTGGTGGAGCCAACAAATAACAAAATGCTTTTTTGTTAGATCGCCCAACTCTACCGCGCATTTGGTGTAAATCACTCAATCCAAAATGGTTGGCATTATTAATTATTATAGTATTGGCATTAGGAATATCTAACCCAGATTCAATAATTGTTGTTGCAATCATTACATCATATTCGCCATCCACAAAAGCCATCATTTTTTGTTCCAACTCATCTCCTTTCATTTGTCCGTGAGCAATTAAAACACGCACATCAGGACATAAACGTTGCACCATTCCGGCAACTTCTTTAATGTTTTCTATTCTATTGTTTACAATAAAAGTTTGTCCTCCTCTACTGGTTTCATAATTAACAGCATCACGAATAACCTCTTCACTAAACGTTACCAATTTAGTATCAACTGGTTGTCGGTTTGGTGGCGGAGTCATAATATTACTCATATCACGCGCAGCCATTAACGAAAACTGTAAAGTTCTTGGTATTGGTGTTGCTGTTAGCGTTAATGTATCAATATTTACTTTAAAGGTCTTCAATTTATCTTTTACTGATACGCCAAACTTTTGTTCTTCATCAATAATTAACAATCCAATGTCTTTAAACTTTACATCTTTCCCAACAATTCGGTGTGTACCAATTAAGATATCCACTTTTCCTTCCGATAATCTTTGTAAGGTTTCTTTTTGTTGTTTAGCTGTTTTAAAACGGTTAATATAATCTACCGTAACAGGAAAATCTGCCAACCGTTTTTTAAAGGTTTTGTAATGTTGTAATGCCAAAATAGTTGTAGGCACCAAAATGGCAACTTGCTTGTTATCTGCAACAGCTTTAAATGCCGCTCTAATGGCAATTTCTGTTTTTCCGAAACCAACATCACCACAAACCAACCTATCCATTGGATATTCGGCTTCCATATCTTTTTTAACCGCAATTGTGGTTGTTAATTGATCTGGCGTATCTTCAAATATAAACGAGGCTTCTAATTCGGTTTGTAAATAAGTATCAGGAGCATATTGAAATCCTTTTTTTGATTTTCTTTCGGCATAAAGCTTAATTAAATCAAAGGCAACTTCTTTAATTTTTGACTTGGTTTTACTCTTTAATTTTTTCCAAGTATCTGCACCTAATTTATTCACTTTTGGAGGTGTTCCATCCTTACCAACAAATTTTGAAATTTTATGTAAGGAATGAATACTTACATACAATAAATCGTTGTTAGAATAAACAATACGAATAGTTTCTTGCTTTTTTCCTTGAACATCAATCTTTTCTAAACCAGAAAATTTGCCTACTCCATGATCGATATGGGTAATAAAATCGCCAGGTTTTAAACCATGAATTTCTTTTAAGGTAATGGCTTCGTTTTTCTTTTTATAACTGCTTTTTAAATTAAAGCGTTGGTAACGATTAAATATCTGATGATCGGTATAGCACGTAATTTTTTCATCCAAATCTATAAACCCTTCGTGCAATGGCAACATTATTGGATTTACCTCTAAATCTTTACCAATATCTTCAAAAATATTGGTTAAACGCTCAATTTGTTTGGTACTATCAGCTAAAAGCACATTGGTAAAACCTGCTTTCTTTTTAGCTCCAATATCATCGTGCAATAAATCGAAATTCTTATTAAAACTAGGCTGTGGTTTTTGATTAAATTCAATTTCTAAATCACTATCTAAAAAATGCTGAGAACCAAATTCAACTGTGTTTCTTTTAGATATTTCTGTAATAAACTCCTCTCTACTGGTAAATAAATCTTCGGGCTTAACATGTTTTAAAGGAGAATCTTCAACATCTTTATAAGCAAATAATGCTGCATCAAAATCTTTTTGAATTTGAGCTGCAGATAATACCACATTTTTAGCCCAAACAATGGTATTTTTTGATAAGAATTCTAAAAAATTCTCTCTACTTTCTTTTAGTAATGTTGTTTGAACATTAGGCACAATTGCCAAACGTTTATATTCTTTAATACTAAGTTGTGTAACAGGATCAAAAGTTCTAACAGATTCTATTTCATCACCAAAAAACTCTATTCGGTAAGGGTTGTCGTTAGAAAATGAAAACACATCAATTATTCCTCCTCTAATAGAAAATTGACCAGGAGAAATAACAAAATCTTCACGCTCAAAACCATATTCATATAAAACTTCGTTTAAAAAATCTATCGAAATTTCATCTCCAACATTAATTCGTGTTGTGTTTTTTTCTAAATTCTTTTTGGTAACTACTTTTTCAGATAAAGCATCTGGATAAGTAACAATACATTTTGTACTACTTTTTTTAGATAAGGCATTCAACACCTCAGCCCTAGATAATATATTAGAATTATCTGTTTCTTCTATTTGATATGGCCTTCGGTAAGAAGCTGGAAAAAACAAGACTTTATCTTCTCCAACAATTCGTTGCAAATCATTGTAAAAGTAAGCTGCCTCCTCTTTATCATCTAAAACAAATACTTGGTTAACAGGAAATTTTGAAAACACTCCATTGGCAATAAACGAAGGAGCAGAACCTACCAATCCCTTTAAATGAAGGTGAGAGAGTTCATTATTTTTAAAATATTCACAAATTTTTGTTGTCTTTTCAGAATTAGAAAAAACAGCTTTTAATTCTAAGGCTTTCATAGGCCGACTAAATTAAGCTAAACTCAAACAATTATTTGATAACTTTACTTTTTAATTTAAAAATGACAAAAACCTTTCTTCTTATTACTTGTTTTTTTATCAGCTTTTTTTGCTTTTCGCAAGATGAGCAAGCTCTAGAAAAAATAAAGTATAGAAAGTTAGATTACAATGATTTTTTAAAATATTCTACCAACGATACTACTGCTATGGTTATTGATATTTTTTTCGACAAAAAAGATAATACTGCCTTAGGGCAAATGTCTTTTTTACCAATTACAGTTGCTACTTACCTTATTTCGCCACCTATTAGTATTGGGTTAACAGCAGTAAGTTTACCCCTTTTTCTTAACGGAAGTTATTTATTAATAAAGTACAGAAAAAAGAAACTTTACCTTTTATTAGAAGATTATAACAACACAGGAAACCTGCCGAAATGGATAAAGAAAAAGGCCATTAAACAATTAGAGGCTTATGAGTTGCTAAAAGAAGATTACTAACGTTTTTCGTACTCAGCACCTTTTAAAATTCCATTATTATCAAAATACAATAATATTTTAAACTTACTTATTTCTTCTTTAAAGGTCCAATTTACATCCAACCTTAAAAAATTTAATTTAAGTTCAGAAAAAACAACTTCCATAGAAGATTCTTTATCTGTTGAGTTATTATGAAGGTTGGCGTTTTCCTTAATTTTAACACCATTAAAAGTTGTCTTTAACACTTCTGACTTCTCTTTTAAAATAGTATTTATTTTAGGCACAACAATATTACCTGCATTACATTCTGCTATAAAATTATCTAGTGCTAAAGCTTTAACCTCAGGTGAAATCACAAATTGAAAACGATCACTATTATCAAATTGCTTTTTAACTGCAACACTCCTTTTCATGGATGTACCAAAGTGCTTTTTTAATGCTTTTCTAAACATTACATTTCCTTTTAAAAAAGAAATTGCCTGCTCGTATTCTCCATTTACAGTAGTACTATCTGGTCCACTATTAATAGTAGTATCTTTTACAATAGCATTTTTCTTAGCTGTACTTATATAAAAAGGCATTTCTGTTCCAAAACCTTCACCAGATTGTAAGACACCTTTTCTATAATGAGAAATATATTTATTTTCACTTTCATCAAATCTTTTCCAGCGTTTGTTTTTATAACCATTTTTATAACGGCCATAAGTTCGTATTGATTTATACGCCCAATAACCATGCTTAACTCCGTTTTTATATAATCCTTTAGTTATAATAACACCTTTAGGATTGTAATAAACCCACTCTCCGTTAATTTTGTTATTCGCATAAACCGTTTTTATTTTTAATCTTCCGTTAGGATAAAAAACTTTATAAACCCCATTTTGACCGTAGTTGGTAAACGATTTTTCTACTGCTATTTGCGAAGTATCATTGGCAAAAACAGCTATTTTCTTAAAATAATAACTTGAAGTATTTTCAGGGTGATAGATTACTTTAAGAGATTCTGTAGTAGTGTCAATTTGCACAATTTCTTCAACAATTTGGGCTGAAGAAAAGAATGGAAAAAGTAAAATTAAAAAGAATATTTTTTTCATTATAATGAATTATTTAACCGTGTTCTTCAATCATCTCTAAAACCTTGCCAACCATATTTTTAGATCCCATTAACGTAGGAACTCTTTGATGCAATTCTGTTGGTTTAATTTCCATAATCCTTTCATAACCAGTTGTAGCAATACCTCCTGCTTGTTCTACAATAAAAGCCATTGGATTACATTCATACAACAAACGTAGTTTTCCATCTGGCGAACCAGCTGTTGCAGGATAACAAAAAACGCCTCCTTTAATTAAGTTCCTATGAATATCTGCAACCATAGAAGCAATGTATCTACAAGAATATGGTCTTCCTGTTGAAGGATCATCTTCTTTAACCCAATCACAATATTTTTGTAATCCGCCAGTAAAGGTGTTGTAATTTCCTTCGTTAAAAGAATACAAACGTCCATCTGTTGGAGCTTTCATATCAGGATGAGACAAGCAATACTCTCCAATTCCTGGATCTAATGTAAATCCATTTACGCCTTTACCCGTAGTATAAACCAACATGGTTGATGAACCATAAATTACGTAACCTGCAGCAACCTGCTCTGTTCCTGGCTGTAAAAAATCTTCTAAAGTAGCAGCACCACCTTCCGAAACTCTTCGGTAAATAGAAAAAATTGTTCCTACCGAAACGTTTACATCAATGTTTGATGAACCATCTAAAGGATCAAACGTAACCACATATTTCCCATTGCGAGAACCTTCATTCTCAAAAGGTAAAAAATCATCGTTTTCTTCTGATGCTATTCCACAAACTTCACCTCCAGTTCTAAACGCATTAATAAATTGGTTATCTGCATAAACATCCAACAATTGTTGTTCTTCTCCTTGGATGTTTTCATTACCTGCAGCACCCAAAATGTTTACTAACCCAGCTTTATTAATTTCTTGGTTAATAATTTTAGAAGCAACGCCAATATCGCTTAATAATCTGCTTAATTCGCCCGATGAAAAAGGAAAATCTGCTTGTTTTTCTATAATAAACTCATTTAATGTTGTAACGTGCTTCATAATACATTTTTTGGTTGTAACAAAAGTAAAAGAAATATAACGAATAATAACCTTAAATCTAATTTGTTATTTATGATTTTTGGTTTAAAGCACTTACATTTGTTGGATGGATTTTAACATCAGAAAGGCAACTAAAAATGATTTACCACAAGTCCTTGATTTAATAAACGAATTGGCCTTGTATGAAAATGCTCCCGAAGAAGTTACCATTACCCTTAAAGAGCTAGAAAAAGATGGTTTTGGCGAGCATCCTATTTATTGGATTTTGTTGGCAGAAAATGAAAATGAAATTTTAGGTATGTCGTTTTACTACATAAGGTATTCTACCTGGAAAGGAAAAACACTTTATTTAGAAGATTTAGTGGTAAAAGAAAAATATAGAGGAAATAAAATTGGTGAAGCCCTTTTTGAAGCCACAATAAAAGCCGCAAAAGAAATGAAAGCAAAACTGATGACCTGGCAAGTGTTAGATTGGAATGAACCAGCTATTAATTTTTACAAAAAATTTAACGCTGAG
>JBMYXB010000055.1:0-15228 GCA_049608005.1 Vicingaceae bacterium | reverse complement strand
TATATTATTACTATTTGCAATCGTTTCTTTAATTAGAACCACTCTTTTTGCTCAAGATATTTTTAGACTTAATAGGCAAAAAGGGGTCTATGAATGTCTATAAGACTTATTGTTATTAGCTTTGAGGCAAATAAAAGGTTATAAATAAAAAAGTGTATAAATTGTAAATGCACGGATACAAAAAAGAGCGGTTTTCGGAATGGTAAACAGAAGTATAAATATCACACGTGTGGCAAACAATTTTTAGGAGGAAGTCGAATAAATCCAGAAATACTTTGGGAAGAATATTTAAGAGGCAAACAGACCTATAAACAACTCGCATTAAAGTATAATTGTTCCAAGCGAACGATACAAGGAAAAATTGATTTACATCAGATCAATATTAAGTTAAAGGAAAATAGGAAAGTTATTGTGTTAGTGTGTAAACTTTATTGTTAAAATTCAGTAAATGTGTGAGGCTCTATTTATAATTTTATAGCGCTAATAATTATCTCTAACTTAAATTTCTGTCAAATCCATTAACATTTAGTTGTTAAAACAAGCTATTTTTTTTACCTTTAGTAAAAGGTAAAAGTTTTATTTTTGTACAACAAAATGGCCAATAGCGTAAAAAATATAACGAACTCTAAAATTAAAGTTTATTTTTCTATTAATGATATAAGAGATAAATACTTTGATAGTTTAGAGCTACAACCAAATGAAAGATTAGCTTTAAAAAATTATGATAGATTCCGTATTACAGAGTTAAACAAGCAAAATTCTGAAAAAGATTTTCATAAAAGATATTTACAGCTACAAGTTATGGCTAATTTAACGCCTTATGAGGAGTTTCTAGAAGAAAAATACTACCTATAATTTAAGACTAAATCAGTATTTACAAAATCCATTCAAAAGTAATCTCCATTAGTCATTTACCTTTTATTTGAAGCATGGTTTTAACAGATACACATACTCATTTATATTCTAAACAATTTAAAGATGACATTGATTCTGTTATTCAGAATTGTATTGATAAAGGAATTACACGCTTGTTTTTACCCAATATCGATTCCTCTTCTATTGATGGAATGATGGTTTTAGAATTAAAGTACCCTGATAATTGTTTTCCGATGATGGGTTTACACCCTACTTCTGTAAAGGAAAATTTTAGAGAAGAATTAGCTCTTATGGAAGAATGGTTAGATCGTAAAGACTTTTGTGCTATTGGCGAAATAGGTATTGATTTGTATTGGGATAAAACATTTTTAAAACAACAGCAAGAAGCTTTTCGTTTTCAGATAGAATTAGCTAAAAAATACAATTTACCTTTCGTAATACATAGCAGAGATGCTTTTGATGAAATTTTTGAAATTTTAGATGAATTAAATGATGAAAATATGCGTGGAATTTTTCATTGCTTTACTGGTACAATTGAGCAAGCCAATCATATTATAAATTATGGCGATTTTAAAATTGGTATTGGAGGTGTAGTTACCTTTAAAAATTCAGGATTAGACAAAGTAGTTGAACAAATAGATATAAAACACCTTGTTTTAGAAACAGATGCTCCATATTTAGCACCAACTCCTTTTAGAGGAAAACGAAACGAAAGTAGTTACTTATATAATATTGCTGAAAAAGTTGCTGATATTTATAATATATCGATAGAAGAGGTTGCTAAAATAACTACAGCAAACTCTAAACAAGTATTTGGATTTTAATCTAAAACTTATAAAAATTAAATTCCCATTTCTTTTGCAAATTTAGAACTCTTAGATGGGTTCCAAACATCTTCATAAGATGATTTAAAGAATACTTCTTTAATATAAGCTACAGTTCTTACTAATCTTAAAAAATACCCATGATAGAATACCATTAGTGGCATAAACAAAAGAAAGTAAGAAAATGGAGCATGTGTTTTTTCTCTAAAAAAGTTAAATATTAATAATTTAAAATAATTTGAGAGCGTATATAAGAAAACGTTCATCATTATAATAAACCATATAAGATCTACATAATTAAATAGCATATCTACAAAATACACATACCATTTTAGGTTTAATATTAAGGAATAAAAGATGTTTTCTGCAAAAGACACAAAATCTATTAACTTAAAGTTATTGTCTGGAAAAAATACATCTCTGTGTTTTCTTAAACGAAAACGTATTAAAGATTTATCCCACCTTAAACGTTGGTTAACTAATTTTTGAAAAGTTGATGGGGCATTGGTTAAACAAACCGCTCTGTCTTCAAAGATAATCTTACAGCCCATTTTTCTTAATTTAACTGTAATATCTCCATCTAAACCTGGTCCTACATCCCAACCTTCTACCCTATTCAATAAATCTTTTCTAAAAGCACCAAATGCACCAGAAATTACCCTGTAAATTCCAAGATGACTAGCAACCATTCTACCAATACTTATAGCGTCTACGTATTCAAAAGCTTGAAGTGTTGTTGCTAAAGACTCTTTGTAATTTCTTACCATTACATTTCCCCCAACAGCTCCAACTCTTTTATCTAAATAAAAAGGTATTAAAATTTGCTCAATAGCATCTCTATCGTAAGAACAATCCGCATCTAAATGAACGATGTATTTTCCTTTTGAGGCTCTTAAAGCAGTATTTGCTCCTGATGCCTTTCCGCCCCTAACCTCATTTCTAATAAACTGGTCAATAAGCCCATTCTTTTTTAACCCTGTACAAATCAGTTCGGTATCATCATCCGAACCGTCATCTACAATAATTAATTCATAGTGAGGGTAAGTTTGTTCTTTTAAAGAAGTAACTAATTTAAAGATATGTTTTCCTTCATTTTTACCCGGTACAATTATTGATACCAGAGGAGACTCATTGTACAAATGTTTTATTGCAGCTTCTCTTTTGTCTTTGTTTAAAATTCTTCCAACTTTTATAAATGCTAACGAAACAAAATCAATAACAACATATCGAAACATTTCAAAGAAAAAGAAAAACCAAAATATCCTCAGTAATTTGGAAATTCCAACAACTGATATATAATTGATAAAATTATCTATTTCATAAATAATACTATCCATTTTCGCTGTCCTCTAATAGGATTTGAAGTTGTAATTTATAAGAAAGTTCAGGATCTAATGGGAAAACTTTAGTAATAATATCAGTATCTATAGTTTTAAAGTTTTGAGTTAATAGTTTTGCTACTAAATCTTTAATATCACCTAAAATACCATTTGCAACTCTTTCTGGTATCTCGTTAAGAGACATAATAAGCGTACTAGAGTTATAAAAAGTAATAAAATCAGATGATCTTAAATTAGCTCTTAAAAGTTGAATAAATTCAGCAATTAAAACTTTTTGTCTATCCGAACCAATCTGAGAATAAATTTCACCTGCATTAGCTATTTTAATGTATGCAATATTACTGGTAGAGTCATTTTGCTTTAAACGTTCTAATTCATAATTAAGCATTACTTGAAAAATTTCATAACTAACAGTTCCTTTCATTTCATCCAAATCGCCAGATGTACTTAGGTAACCATTTAATGCTAAATCTTCTCCTTTTTTTGTTGTTTCATAAGATTTTATTGATTTTGATGCTAAAGATTCAACATCATTATCCTGTAAACATACTAAACATTTAGCTTTTACATTAAAATCTTGGTATTTATGACTACAAGAGTTGCAAGTATATAAAATAGATGGTTTATCATAATCTACACCAATATGTTTGAGGTGCTTATTACATTTTGGACAATTTAAATCGTCATCTAATTTATTCTTAAAATCTTTAATTGGTCCAACATAAGCACACGGAAAATGATGCACTAAATCTTCTTCTTTAGAGTCTGAAGATTGGCATTTTGGACACACTTCTCTATAGTTTAATATCCCACTATCGCAACTTGTACAAGTATATATTCGTTGATGAAAACTTGAGGTTACCAAATCTTCTTTTTCAATTATATCTAAAATTTTAAATACTTGTGTTTCATCATTATCTTTAAAATGTAAAGACAACTCTGGAAAAACATATCCTATAGAAGATTTATGATAAGGAAATGGTTCAAGACGTTTTTTATCTCGAGTATATAATTGATTAAATGTTCTGTTAATCACTTTTGCTTCAAAAGAAATAGAATCTGCCACATATATGTCGTTACATTTTGTTTGAATTCTTCTTATCGTATTTTCAATTAAATCAATCTGCTCCAAAGAAAAAAGCACCCCATCTATTAATGTTTTAACATAAATATCTGCAGTTTTAGGCATGTTTAAAACAAAAATTGGTGTTAATGCCGTTTTTTGATGATCATTAGAACGAATTTTTTTTATCATAAACGACATAAAATCCTCATCACCAAAATCTATTATTATTGCATGATACTTTACTATCTCTGCAATATTAAAATCAAATGGAGAAGTTATATGAAGAATAGATAAATCTTTAAATGTTATCACCCCTTCACTTATCGTTGTTTGTTTTTTAGTTCCCATATTTTAAAACTTACTAGCTGTAATTGTTACACCCATTTTGTAAAAAGCTTGCCATTTTATATTGTCATCATCTTTTGCTGGATAAATATCTACAGCAATTGTTCGTGTTACAGGCTCATATTTTTTCTGAAATTCTGGTGGTATTCTATAAGTTGCAAAGTAAAAACGGCTTATTGTACCTCTTGTTTCAGTACCATCAGGCAAAGTAATAACTACTTCTGTTCCTTTACTTAAATGTTGATAGTCTTCTTGCTCAAAATAAGCTTTTATATAAATTCTTTCACGCTTATGAAGATTTAAAATCTCTTCTGTTTTTAAAGATACTTCGTGATCATTTTTATATATTCTTGTAACTGTTCCTTCTATTGGACTTTCATAGTAAGTAATTCCAGAACCATCTCCTGATCCAGAGCCTCCACCACCAGATATGTTTATCGATCCATTACCTTCATTGTTTGTTCCTTCAGGGCCATCTTTAAGCTGTTTAATTAAATTTTTAAACACTTCTATTTCTGTCCAATATTTTTTATTTAACAGTTCTAACTTCTTTATTTCTTTTTTAAACCTTTCAATAACAGTTTTAGATGTTATTTCAAGAATAACTTGATTTTCTAGCTCCTTAATTTGATTTTTATTCCACGTTATTAAGTTGTTGTTTTCTACAATTTTTAAACGTGTAAGCTCAATCTTTTTTTCTAATTGATAAATTTCTTTTTCATGCCATTTGCTTGAAGATGATTTTGGTCTAGCCCCTAAACCTATCCCACTAATTGAGATATTGCCAAAGCCTTCATCATCATGGTCTGCAGGAATATATGAGAACAATGTGTCGCCAATACTTACAGAATCTCCCTCTAAAACTTTAAACTTATTAAGTGTTACATCTTCAGGCAATCTTACCTTAACACTACTAAAATATACCTGCCCTGGAGCTTCAACATATAATGTTTTGTTAAACGCATACCTTAAGAAAAAGAATATTATTAAGCCTAAAACTATAAAATAAACAATCTTATCCCAATTAATTTTTTTTCGTGGTTTTTTAACATCCTCTAAGTTTCTTAGTGATGAAACACTTCTATTAAAATTTAATTTCTTCAAACCTTATTTTTTATCAAATTCAATTAATGATCCTAAATCATGAATAGTAAACCCTAATGGGCTTATTTCCGTCTTTAAGTCTATTATTTTCTCTTCTAACTCTAACCTATTATTAAAATCGTTTGTACGCAAAGCAATTACTGTTTTATTAAGGTCGTACATGTTTACCTTTTTTACAATATATGACGTCTTTACATTTTCGTAAGCCATAAAATATACTTTATCACACATCTCGTATAATTCTTTTATAACATTTTCAGGATAATGTAAAGGAATACTAATTTCTAATTTTAGATTATTATTAAAACAAAACACCTTAGCATCTTCAACTAAATTTTTATACTTTGTTAAATATTGATCTTTATTTGCTTTCCAATCACTTAAAGTGTGTGGTTCAACATCTAAATGAATTGCCGAAATTTTGGATAAATCTAACCCTTTAGTTTTAGCAAGAATATATTGATTAAAATCTTCATTTATCAATTTATTTCTTCCTATTAATAATGAGCTAGCAATGTTTACTCTGGATAAACCATTAGTCATAGCATTAAATTCTGGCTTACTAATATTATCAGAATTTAAGCTCATAATTGCAGTGTTAATTTTATTTAACTGCAAATAGTTTGTAATAAATTCTGGTTTATAGCTAGAAAAAGAGCTGCTCCACACATATATGCTTTTTGAAGTAGCAGCTTGAGTTTCTAAATCATTAATTTCGAAAGGAATAATTAATCTTTCTATATCTGTTTGTGGTATTTCTGTATAAATGTGTAATAACTTTAAATACATCTGTTGTTTTAAATCTAACAACTCTATATCAATTTGCATTAGATTATCTTGCAGTTGCAATGCATCTATAGGGTTAAAGGCTAAACTTGCTACTCTATACCTTGCTTTTTCTTGTCTGATTAATTCTTGATAAAGTAGTCTTTTATGATAAGTGTTAGTAAACTGTTTTAGTTTATATTTAAATTCATAAAAATAATTTAAAACATCTTTTTCTCTCGATTCTTTTTGCTCTGAAGGGAAAGATGTAATATAATCTCTTTTAGCATCTAACATATCTGATTTCACTTTGTGGTCAAAATTCAATGGCACTCTTAATTGAAGTCCTACCGAATAAAAAGAACGAGAAGGTGTTGCATTAAAAGTTGCTAAATCAAAATAATTATACCTAAAAAATGCAGAAAGAGAAACGGTATTAATGAATTTATTTTCTAATTCTAAGTTTTCTAACAACAACGCAACAACAGTATCGTTTTTGGGTGTTTTTAACTTCTGCAAAGAATACATATAGTCAATATCTACCAAAGGAAACTCTTCTGCCTTAACACTAGTGTCTGCTTGCTCAAACAATTGATCGTTATAGCTTTGGTAAATGTTAAACATACTTTTAATTTCTGCCAAGCTACTCACATTTGTAATTAACTCTTTTTGTGTTACCAGTTTTAAATAACTTAATTGTGTTGCTATATTTACACGCTGTTCAGCAAGCGATAGTCGCTTTTTTAAGATCTCAACTTTTTGTTTATTAAAGCTATAGATTAAGTTTTGCCATTTAAAAATTCTGTTTTGCTCTTTATCTGTCCCTTTGTTTTGGAAAGTAAGCATTTCGGCTTTATTCTCTTTAATCTTACGAGCATTTTTATTACTAAAATATCCGCTTTTTAATACATCCCAAGATAAACCTGCTAATACTTTTCTATCGTAAGCAGAGTTTTCATTCTCAGCAAATCCAGGGGATATGTTTTCTACGTAAGAGCCAGTAGCTGCCAAGCCAATATCTCTTCCTTTTACTTTACCTTCTAAGTTTAATATGTTAGATTTAGATTCGCTTTTATTTTGTTTTAAGCCTTCTTTTTTCTTAAAGAAAGATGTGGCAGAATTAAAATCACCATTTACTAAATCAACATTATAACTATTAATAGAGTTATTCCATAAAGTATATAAATCTTGTATATGCTTTTGGGTTGAAGCATTATCGTTTTGAGCACTTGCAGCAGTAGCTACAAAGCATAAAACAACACAACTAACTATTTTTAAAATTCGGTTCATTTGCAAAATTTGTCGTCTAATAGTGAAATAATAAGGATAAAATAAGTTATTTACCACATAAACCCAACAATAGTAATATATTATTATTGATTTTCCAAACAGTAAATAAAGTTTTTAACTAAAACTTAACAAATTTTTTACTTGCACCACCTTCACTAACCACAATAAATATACCCTTAGGGAGGTTATTTACATTAAAATAATTAGCATTTTTTACCGTAAACATTTTTTTACCTGATACATTATAAATTGTGGCATTTATTTTTTTAGACGTATAAACATAGCCTTCTTTTATTGGATTAGGGTATAATTCGAATGCTAAATCAGCCCTATATTCATCTATAGAAATAGATTGGTTAGATGAATTTGGTGTTGGTGTAATAAAGTTTACCCAAAACTGCGACCCATCTCCATTTCTACCATAAGATTCATCATCAACCAATAAAGGAACATTAATAGAATCTGCAATTGTTAACCCATCAGGCTTTATTAGCCCAATAAACTCTCCACTTGCAGAAATTTGAAAATTAGTGTGATCCGCTCCTTCGCTAGGCGATCCATCTGCCCAAAATATTTTCCAAGAGAGAGGGTCAATACTAATATCATCAGCACTTTCTATCTTAAACTTTGTGAGTTGATTTCTATTATCTGTTAAATAATAGTTGTTTAATATTACAGGTGTACTATTAGGGTTGTACAATTCTATCCAATCATTAAACTCTCCATTATTATCTGCGTAAGTTGTGTTGTTTTTGCTTTGTACTTCGTTAATTACAATTTCAAAAGGGGCTACGTAATTTAAGTCTATTTCAAAAATAGCCGTAAAAAGGGTGTCTCCTTGTATTACAAAAGATGTATCTGGGTTTGTTATCCCTGTCCCTAACCATTCTACAAATTGGTAACCTGGTTTTGGTATTGCTAATACTGGTATTTCTATATCAGAAAAATAAATGCCATTCCAAGGATAAACAGGGTTGTTTACACCCTCTAAAAATTCATTAATTATAATAGAGTTTAACTGAACATAACCTTGAGTTTCATCATTTACGTTAATTGTTAATTGAAATGCATCTGCTAATGAAAATTCATTTTGCATGTGCTCAAATGACTTATCAGGCTTGTTTGAAAGAAAATCGTGTAACGCTCCTTTTAAAAAATTCCATTGATCTAAAGAAGGCACTTCGTTTTGCCTATCTGCTAATGTTGTACTTGTTGATGGGTATCTCCATCGCTGTATGTGCTCTAATAGTATAGGATCAAGTATATCTGTAATATTGTTTAGTTTTTCTTGAGTAACATCTTCTTTAAATTTACTATTAATTAAATCAGATGCTCTTAATATAAATTTTTCTCTAAATTTTTGACCCTCACACAGTTCTATAAATAGCTTTGTGTATTTATCAAATGTTGAGCTAGTAGATAATGCTTGAGCTAAACCATTAAACCCATAGTATGCATTGTTGCAAGAGCCTCCAAAACCACCATCTAAATCATAAAACAACCAACGCCACCTGCCATCATGATTAGCATTAGCAGAAGGATTAAAGGCAGTTCTTTTTCTCCAAAATTTTGTATTAGAATAAGTCCAATCAGCATTTCCAATAAAAATTTGTGCAGCCATATAGTCAATATAATTATCAACATCCATTTGAGTTTTTATATAATTATAATGAACAGGAATGTTTAAATCATTATCTACTGCATAGGTAACCATGTTTTGATAATGAGTAGAATCACTTGCTAACCCATGGTCTGTTTCGCTATTAAAATTAAGAATAACAATATCATCTTCTGCTATACTATATTTTTCTGATAAATATTTTCCATCCAATTTTTCTTTTAAAGCATGTATTCCCCAATATTCTCCATTTATATAGGTTCTGGTGTATTGGTATAATGGTGCGTCAAAGTGTAGTCCACTAACCATATCAGTTGCTAATTCATCTCTAGGAAGGCAATCTGGCCTGTGCCCCCCGCTTCTTATCAGTAAATGTTTAAACTCATTTATGTTTGAATTAGAAAAAATATTTGCATTAATTTTACTATCCCCATAAATTGATCGGGCATGAATTCTTAAATTTTTTACTGTAGAGTGTCTTGACCCATGCCCATTTAATCGTGTACCTGCTTTTTCTGAAAAAATCAATTGCTTGTTTACATCAAAATACTCAATAAAGGTTGGTCTTTCCCATGCCATACCACTCCCACCATAATTACCAAGGGCATTATTTCCATAAACATAAATACCTGTTTGGTCAGAAAAGTAATTACTACTATCAGTATTAATAGATAATACAGGTATGGTGTATGAAGGTGTAGATCCTTCTCCGATAAAAAAAGTTCGAGAAATAGCTTTACTAGGTAAACAGCCCGTTTTGTATGCTTTTACATTAATAATATTAATTTTATCTACATTATTATACGGTGGCAACCAACCTCTATTGTTGGCTCTAATAGTAGTATAACCACCTAATGGATAATTAAAACTAGGATTTGTAGGTATTAGAGAGTAGTAATTTTGAGAGGTGTCAGGATATAGTGTTATGTTGCCAGTTGTAAAGCTATCCGAATTTGTTGGCTCTATTCCGTTTGTGGTGTAATAGTAATTAACTCCAGTCTGGTTATGAGTTACATTAAGTTCAACAGAATCAACATAAAATCCAGATAAAACACTAATAAATGGAGGGCCTATTTTGCAATTAAACCCTGCTACTAAGTTATTTGTTGTTGCTGGGGTTGGATTTTCAAAATAAACAAAATTTCCTGTGCCATCAGTAGATCTTCCATAACTTGTATTTGCATCTAAATCACTAAAAGATACGCTATCTAATATACTTCCAAACGTATTAAAAATCAATACTGTTTCTCCTGAATTTCCTAAAGAAAAATTAGTATGAGAAGGGTTAGCAGCATCATTTCCTGAAGCAAAAGCAATAAAAAATTCTCCTGGCAATAAGCTAACATTAGGGAACTGCCATTTTGTAGGAGAATTAATATCATCCGACAAAAAATAATCTGATAAAATTACACTCGAAAATCCTGTATTGTATATCTCTATCCAATCAGAGGCTTCCCCTTCATTATCTAAATACGAACTGTTTAAACTAGAGAGTTCGTTAATTTTTAAGGTTTGAGAAAAGCAAGTATAACCTAACAACAACAAAGCTGTAGTTGTTGCTAGTTTTATAATCTTAATCAACATAACCTACAAAGTTAAGTAAATTGAAACTATCTTTCAAAACTTTTTTAAATTACCTAACTTTTTAAATTACATTTGTAAAGAGCTATGAATTCAATATTAATAATATACACCGGGGGAACCATTGGAATGGTTAGGGATGAAAAATCCGGGGCTTTAAAAGCGTTTAATTTTGATTCTCTTATTAATGAAATACCTGAAATTAAAAAGCTAAAATGTAAAATTGAAGCCAAGTCTTTCAATGAACCTATAGACTCATCAAATATGCAACCTAGCGATTGGTTGACAATAGCACAAATTATTTTTGATAATTATAGTAACCACGATGGTTTTGTTGTTTTACATGGTTCTGATACAATGGCCTATACTGCTTCTGCATTAAGTTTTTTATTAGAAAACTTAAGTAAACCCGTAATATTAACTGGTTCTCAATTACCTATAGGCGAAGTTAGAACAGATGCTAAAGAAAATCTTTTAACGGCAATTGAAATTGCTGCTGCTCAAAAAAATGGAAAAGCTATTGTACCAGAAGTTGCCATATACTTTGAGTATGATTTGTATAGGGGAAACAGAGCTACTAAATCTAATGCTGAAGATTTTGAAGCATTTACTTCGCCCAACTACCCTGTTATTGCACAGGCTGGTGTAAGTTTAAAATTTAATACTAACAACATTTATCAACCCAATGGTAAAGCTTTAAAAATTAACCAGTTTTCTAACAACCATATTGCTACTATCAAACTTTACCCTGGTATTACTAAAGAGGTTATTTCTTCTATAATTAGTATTAAAGGCATAAAAGCCATTATTTTAGAAACCTTTGGTGCAGGAAACGCTCCTACTCAAAAATGGCTGATTGACCTTTTAAAATCTGCAGTGGAAAAAGGTATTATTATTTTAAATATAAGCCAATGCGAAGGCGGTAGTGTTGATCAGGGGAAATACGAAACGAGTTCTGCTTTTAACCAAATTGGTGTGGTAAGTGGTAAGGATATGACTTTTGAAGCCGCTGTTACAAAAATGATGTATTTATTAGGTACAGATTTATCTACACAAGAAATAAGAGCGTGGCTACAAAAGCCTTTAAGAGGAGAAATTACTCCTTAAACCCAACTAATAATGCTACACAGCCATTTGGTGTTAGCTTAGTAATTTGATTACGTTTATCAATATCAGGTACGCTTAGTTGTATAATTAAACTTTGAGTATTTTCTACTTTAAAATCCCAGTACGAATTAGCCTCATCTGGATTACTTGAATACAATTCATTTCTTGATTGATCTAAAACTTTAAATTGTACATTTCCTATTTGTTCTTGATTGCACACCAATAGTCTATATTCTTTACCAGCATTAAATACCATATCAATATCAGCAACATCTCCCGGGTTTAAAACTGCACTAGTCAGTTGCCCATTGTGCACATAAGGTGCAAGTGTAGGTAAGCAATGTTTTTTAGTATATTTTTTACATTGTCCATATATATTAGAATGAACAAAAATTCCTACAATTAAAAGAATACTGAAAAATGTTTTATTGAATAATTTCATTTCTAATTTTTTTAATTTCTGCTGTTATTTCTGCTATTATTGTTGAATCAAAAGTTAGTTCATTACCTCCAGCAATTGTATAACTCCCACCATTATTTTTAACACTTGTTTTACCTTTTTTAAGACCTATTTTATCGTAAACTTTTTGAAGTTCTTTTAATTGATTAGAAAACGTTATTAAATCTTCGTTTTCAAAAGTATCTAGCAACTCAATTAAGTTGTTTAAAGAATATTTTTGATCCGCAACTCTTTGCATCATAGCTTTACTAGGGTTTTCAGGGTTAATTGATGATGCTCCAATATATAAGCCTTCAACCCATCCTCCTGCAATAATTAATGTAGAAATATGATCCTGTCCGTTTTCTTTTAAATGTGCATCGGTAATCCAAAAAGCATCATTTACTAAAATCAATAAAGAATCTCTATTGTTCATGTTCGTTTCTAGTCGCTCCATCGTTTCAACACTAAAAGCAGATGTAACGCCTAATCCATCTGCTAAAATTTTAGCACAATTCATAAAAAACATCGATTCTTGCGTTTGATCAAACATATTGGCAAAACTTAAATCAGCACCATAAACACCTAAATTGATTGCTTTTTTTGCACTTTCGGTGTAGTTTCTTACGTTTTCTACAGGGCTTGTTAAGTTTGAGTTGTATCCAACACCTGCCTCTTTAAAAAGTGTAACTGTTTCTAATGGTGAAGGAATTGTTTTAAAAACCAATTGGGCTTTTTCTGCTCTTTCTAAAATCTCTGTTGTTGGAACAACTTCTTGCTCTACAACAGCTTCTTCAACATCAGCATCGCCACATGCCATTAAAAAGCTTAACGATAAAGATAAATAAATGTACTTTTTCATGCGTTTGATTTATTGTGCTGTGTCAAATATAGTAAAATAGTTTAATGTGCCAACAACCAGTTTTCTGCGGCATTCATTTCTACATCTAACGGAACTGCTAGTTTAACTGCGTTTTCCATTTTATCTTTTACAATTGCTTTAATTTGATCTAATTCAGGTTTATATACATCAAAAACCAATTCATCATGCACTTGCAACAACATTTTAGATTGGAATTGTTGTTGTTCAAATTCCTTATGAATATTAATCATGGCCATTTTAATAATATCAGCTGCCGACCCTTGTATGGGTGCATTTACAGCATTTCTTTCCGCATGACTCCGAACTATTGCATTGGCAGAATTAATGTCTTTTAGGTTTCTTCTACGATTCATTATCGTTTCTACATAACCGTGCTCTTTAGCCAGCTCAACATTGTTTTCCATGTACGCTTTTAGCTTAGGGTATTGCTCAAAATAAGTATCGATAATTTCTTTGGCTTCTTTTCTTGGTATATCTAAGTTTTGTGATAATCCAAAAGCAGAAACACCATAAATAATTCCAAAATTTACCGCTTTAGCTTTGCTTCTCATATCTCTATCTACCTCATCTTTAGCAACTCCAAAAACTTTAGCTGCAGTTGCTGTATGAATATCTTCTCCTTTTACAAAAGCCTCTTGCATGTTTTCATCCTCACTCAAGGCTGCAATAATTCTTAATTCTATCTGAGAATAATCTGCTGCCAATAAGGTAAAATCATCGTTTCTTGGAATAAATGCTTTACGTATTTCTCTTCCTTTTTCTGTTCGGATAGGAATATTTTGCAAATTCGGATTATTAGAACTTAAACGTCCTGTTGCTGCTACAGTTTGCATGTAACTCGTATGAATTTTTCCATCATCAGCATTTACCAACTCTGGTAACGCATCTACATAAGTAGATTTTAATTTTTTTAATGAGCGATATTCTAAAATTAAGGGAACAATTTCGTGCTTACTTGCCAATTTCGACAATACATCCTCACTTGTAGAATATTGTCCTGTTTTGGTTTTTTTCGCTTTCTCAACAATTTTCATTTTGTCAAACAACACTTCCCCTAATTGTTTAGGTGAATCCACATTAAATTCTTCTCCAGATAATTCTAAAATTTGTTGGGTTAAATCAGTTACTGAAACTTCTAATTCCTCAGAAAATTTAGCTAACGCAGGAACATCTAAATTAATTCCTTCTTTTTCCATTGCACTTAAAACAGGAATTAAAGGCGTTTCTATTTCATCCATCAGCTTTTTTAAGGCGGCATTCATTTTTGGCTCAAATTGGTTTTTCAACCTCAATGTAATATCAGCATCTTCACAAGCATAATCCACAATTTCTTCTTGCGGAATATCGCGCATTGTTTTTTGCTTTTTCCCTTTTTTACCTATTAACGTTTCTATCGAAACCGTTTTATAGCCTAAATATGTTTCTGCCAACAAATCCATATTGTGACGCATATCGGGTTGTATCAAATAATGTGCAATCATGGTATCAAACAAAGGTCCTTTAACCAGAACATTGTAATTCGTTAACACATTAATATCATACTTCAAATTCTGACCAACTTTTTCAATTTTCTCGTTTTCAAACAAAACTTTAAACTCGGCTAACACTTTTGTTGCTTCAGTTTTGTCTTCTGAAAATGGAATATAATAAGCTTCACCTTCTTTATAAGCAACAGACATTCCAACAATCTCCGCTTCAAAAGGATTAACTCCTGTTGTTTCAGTATCAAAACAAAATGACTTTTGCTTAGATAAATCAGCAATCAATTTTGCTCTTTCCTCAACTGTTTGTACAAAATGGTAGTTGTGTTCACTGTTCGTAATGTCTTTCGCTTCAAGCGGAGCTTCTTCAACAGCCTCCTCTTTCTCAACTGCAACCTCCATAACATTACCAAACAAATCCATTTGCCCGCCAGGCTGTGCAGGAACAGCAGCTGCTTTAATTTGTATTTCTCTTCCTAAAACACGTTTCGCTAAATTTCTAAATTCTA
>JBMYXB010000054.1:0-15578 GCA_049608005.1 Vicingaceae bacterium | reverse complement strand
GACTACAAAACAGGTTCTATCAATTTGACTTTCTCCTAAAAAAACGTTATTTTCGTTGTAGAAGTATTCTGAAAAAATAGTTGAGATGAACAAAGCCAAAGTATTAAATTACCCACAACAAATAAGTTGTTAAATTTACTATCTAAATATCAAAAGTATCTACTCATAATTGCTCTTGTATTATCATCTCTAGCAATTTCAATAAGATCTAGCAATGGAAAAATCAGCTTGGTTTTAGACAATTATCCAGCACTTATTTTTGCAATGATTGTTGTTAGCTCTTTGTTGGTTACACTCTATTTTCAAATTAACAGAAAGAAAATTGAAAACCTTTCAAATCAAATTAAAGAACAATCAAATTATAACAATGATGAAACTGAAGTTCTACTTAACAAATTAACAGAAAGACAAAGAGCTGTATATGATTTAATTATTGTAGGTAAGACAAATAAAGAAATAATGACCGAATTATTTATCGAACAAAGCACACTAAAATCACATATTAATCAAATGTATAGAAAACTAGATATTAAAAGCAGGAGTGAATTAAAATCAAAAACAAAGCTGTAAAATCAACCTTTTATCAACCCTAAAAAAATTGCCTAAATAAATGTTTATAGAGAATGTTGCATACTAAAACTATTCACTTAAAATTAAATATATTATGAAAAACAATTTATTATACTTCGCAATGTTTCTGTTAATCCTTTGTGTACCTTTTAGAGGAAATGAAGAGGAAATTAGTTGGTTATGGGCAGATGTAATTTGGATACCAATTTCTTTGATATTTGTTTCATTGGCATGTATTGGGTTTTATATATACAAGAAAGAGAGAGTAAGTAATTTGAACGCTAGTTAATTGTATATCATCTTAAATATCACAACTACTTATACAAAATTAAATATGAACCAAAATAAAATTGATTTCAATTCTCTAAAATGGGAAACACCAAATAAAGGTGTTAAACAAAAAATACTTTCAAAAGGAAACCAAAGGTTAAGGCTTTTAAGATTTTATGACGACTTTACTGAAGAAGATTGGTGTTTAGAGGGACATATTGGCTATGTAACAGCAGGTGAAATGACTATTGACTTTAATGGCGAAATGGTTAAATATAAAGAAGGTGATGGCCTTTGGATTGAAAGAGGAGAAAAAAATAAGCACAAAGCTATCATCGAAAAAGAAAAATTTGTTGAATTAATACTTTTTGAAACAGTTTAGAATATGTACACTCCCAAACACTATAAAAACGAAAATATTAACGATGCAATTGCTTTTATTGAGCGATTTAATTTTGGTGTAATGATTAGTACTAAATCAGATAAACCAATTGCAACGCACCTCCCTTTTGTTGTTTCAAAAAAGAACAATAAAATCATTCTCACTTCTCATTTTGCAAAAGCCAACGAACAAGCCATTGATATTGAAGAAAAAGAAATCTTAACTATTTTTTCAGAACCCCACGCCTATATTTCTCCAAAGTTTTATGATAAAAAACAGAATGTACCTACTTGGAATTATATTGCTGTTCATACTTACGGAAAGGTTGAAATAATTAGGGATGAAAAAAATGTTTTTCTTGTTTTAGAACAAATGATTAGCAACTTCGATTCTGCATATTTAAAACAATGGAATGATTTGTCATTCAATTATAAATCAAAAATGGCTAAAGGTATAATTGCTTTCAAAATTACAATTGATGAAATCCAGTTTAAAGAAAAATTAAGCCAAAATAAAACAGAAAAAGAACGACAAAAGATTATTTCAAATTTTTCAAAAAGCAATAGTCTTCACGAAAAAACTATAGCTGAGTTTATGGATAAAAACGAACAATAATATGATCAACTTTTTTACAGATATTTTTGAATTTCATCATAAATTGAATCAACTTTTAATCAACCAAATGATTGAAGTTCCTGATAAGTTATCTCAAAAAGCTACTCTGTTATTGTGCCATTCTCTTAACGCACACCAAATTTGGAATTCAAGAATTACTAATGAGCAACCTATTGGTGTATTTGAGATACACTCTCTTAACGATTGTTTTAAATTGAACCAATCTAATTTTGATAAAACAAAGATTATTCTTCAAGATGAAAATTTTCAAACGAATGTTTCATATCAAAATTCTAAAGGAGTAAATTACAATAATACTGTTCAACAAATTTTATTTCACATTTCAAACCATAATTCTTACCACAGGGGACAACTAATTTCTGAACTAAAAAATCAAGGAATTGAGCCAATAATTAGTGATTATATTTGCTATAGAAGAACTGAAATATGATATACATTACTCAACTAATTTTTATTAAAAAAGGAAAAGAAAAGGTTTTTATAGAATTTGAAGATTTTGCTATTCCTTTGATGGAAAAGTATGGAGGAAAAATGATTTACAGGTTAAGACCTGACAAAAACTCTTTTATATCTTCTACAAAAAAAGAACCCTACGAAATTCACTTTATATCATTTAATTCTGAAGAAGAATTGAGTGCTTTTATGAATGATGATAACCGGTTGAATTTTATTCATTTAAAAGAAGAATCAATCAAATCAACTATTCTTACAATTGGTAAAAAAGTTTAACACTTAATTCTATTAAAAAACTTACTTTTTAACACGAGTATAAACCACCATTTTGGTTTCAAAAAATTCTTCTGTAAAATAATCTGATAAAGGGTAAAGGTGTACTTGTTTTTTACTTTCTTTAATTTCTTGAGTTAAATCTCCACCTTTTAAAAAAAGAATTCCTGTTTTCATATCATTTTCGGTTTCGGGTAATAATTTACCTTTTACCCATGGTATAAACTTTTTAATATTGGTAACTGCACGCGTTACTACAAAATCAAACTGCCCCTCTATTTCTTCAGCTCTTTTATGGTAAGCTTTTACATTTTCTAACCCAAGTCGTTCAGCAACTTCGTTTACCACTTTTATTTTTTTACCTATAGAATCTACCAAAGTAAATTGCACATTTGGAAACAGTATTGCTAAAGGAATACCAGGAAAACCGCCACCTGTACCAACATCTAAAATTTTGGTGCCATCTTTAAAATTTACAACTTTAGCAATTCCTAAAGAATGCAATATGTGTTTTATATAAAGTTCATCAATATCTTTTCTTGAAATTACATTAATTTGAGCATTCCAATCTTTGTACAAAGGTTCTAGTTGCGTAAATTGTTCTATCTGAATATCAGATAAATTTGGAAAATAATTTGTTATTGTTTTTACGGATGATTTCATATTCTTCTTATCGTTTAAAAGTCGGAAGCTGGGAGTCAGAAGTGAATACAGATTTTCTCAATATAAAACTCCAGGCTTCCAGCTTCAAACTTCCTACTTTAATTATATTCTCTCTTTTTTATTCTGCATTAATTTATACAGTTGCTCTCTTGCTCTAAACAATTGTGCTTTAACAGTTCCTAAAGGCAATTCTGTTTCTGCTGCTATTTCATCATAAGAGAGTTCTCTAAAATAGCGTAAAACAACCAACTCTTTATAACGAGGCTTTAATTGATCTACAATTGCTCGCATTATTCTTACCTTTTGTTTTCTTACATAACGTTCTTCAGGGTTTAAGTTTTCAGATTTTATTTCAAAACTCATACCTCCACCCTCTCCATCATCAAAAGTTTTATCGATAGACATGGTTACCATTTTTTTCTTTCTGATAAAATCGATGCAATTGTTAGTTGCAATTCTGTACAACCAAGTACTAAACGCAAAATTAGGAGTATATTGATTTAATCGATTAAAAGCTTTACCAAATGCTTCCAAAGTTAAATCCTCTGCATCATCAGAGTTTTTAACCATTTTTAGCATCATAAAATAAATAGAATCTTTGTATTTGCTCATTAATTCAGCATAAGCACGCTCGTCTTTTTCTTCTCTTGCTTTACAAACGAGCTGATAATCAATTTTAGCTTTAGGAGATAAATTCTCGTTTAATTCCATCTAGTTTTTTTAGCAATTTGGTTAGAAAGCACTAATATAGGATTAAAAACCATAAAAAATAATTCATAGAGTGGAGATAAAATAATTAAATCTTTTCCTCCAATTTTGTTAGCCGAAAGTAAAAAAACAAGCATTTGAATTACATACCTAAAAACAAAGGTTCCAACTATTAAATAAGGCGGTTTAACTAAAAAAACCAATATTGCAAATAGTGTAAAAAAAAGTAGTTGCGAAAATTGTAACATTCCCAGCATCACTTTATGTTTAAATTTATAATGTTTTCCTGTTGTAAAATGTCTTTTCTTTTGCCTAAACCAATCCTTATAAGTGCTTTTAGCTACAGAAACTGTATGTGCATCTTTATCAACTATAATTTGAGTATTTTTTCTATTGGCAACCTCATTAATAAACAAATCATCATCACCCGATAAAATATGATTATGAGATGCAAAACCTTTGTTTTTAAAAAACAATTCCGATTGATATGCCAAATTTCTTCCTACCCCCATATATGGCATTTTGGCTTGTGCAAAAGATAAATATTGAAGTGCAGTATAAAAAGTTTCGTATCTAATTAATTTGTTTAACAACCCTTTTTTACGTTCGTAAGCTCCTACCCCTAATACAATACTTTTTTTTGTAGCAAATTGGCTCATTAGTTTTATCCAATTAGCTGAATTTGGTTTGCAATCTGCATCAGTTAGTAAAACATGTTCGTATTGTGCTGATTTTATTCCTAAAGTTAATGCCAATTTTTTACTCCCATAAAATTGATCTGTATCTGGCACATTAACAATTTTTAATGTTTTGTATTGTAATGCAAAAGCTCTTAATACATCCCTTGTATCATCTAAAGAACTATCATTTACAACAATTATTTCAAACTTGGGGTAATCTTGTTTAAGGTAAGCTGGCAAAAAATTAAGCAAGTTATCACGCTCATTTTTAGCACAAATAATAACCGAAACAGGCACTTCTTCTATATTGTTTTGTTTTGATTTAAAAAAAGCCAATCTCGAAAAAATAAAGAGGTAATAAAACAATTGTATAGCAAAGCTTCCTAAATATATTGCAATTAGGTAATCCAACCAAGAGCTGAACTCTAAAAACTTTAACAATTGATAAATATCCATTTCTCAAAAGTAGGCTGATACTTTGGGTGAAATAACTATCTTTGGCCAAGTTTTTAAAACCAAAAAGTTAATATCATTAATGGATTTTACATTAGAAAAAAAAGACCCACTATCTAAAGCTAGAGCAGGAATTGTAAAAACAGCTCATGGTGAAATAAAAACCCCTGTTTTTATGGCTGTTGGAACCGTAGGAACCGTAAAAGGAATCCATCAACCCGAGTTAAAAGATGATGTTAAAGCTCAAATTATTTTAGGAAACACTTACCATTTGTATTTAAGACCAGGAATGGAAATTATGCAAAAAGCTGGTGGTTTACATAAATTTATGAATTGGAATGGTCCAATTTTAACCGATAGCGGAGGTTATCAGGTATATTCTTTATCCGGACGAAGAAAAATAAAAGAAGAAGGAGCAACTTTTAAATCTCACATTGATGGTTCAAAACACTTGTTTACTCCAGAAAATGTTATGGATGTTCAGCGTCAAATTGGAGCCGATATTATTATGGCTTTTGATGAATGTACCCCTTACCCGTGTGATTATAGGTATGCAAAAAACTCTATGCACATGACCCACCGTTGGTTAAAACGTTGTTGCGATAGGTTTGATACTACCGATCCTTTATATGATTATTCTCAAACATTATTTCCTATTGTACAAGGAAGCACTTATAAAGATTTAAGAAAACAATCTGCCGAAAAAATTGCTTCTTTCGAGCGTGAAGGCAATGCCATTGGAGGACTATCTGTTGGTGAACCAGATGATGAAATGTATGAAATGTGCGAGGTGGTAACCAACATTTTACCTGAAGATAAACCACGTTATCTTATGGGAGTTGGTACGCCTTTAAACCTATTAGAAAATATTGCTTTAGGTATTGATATGTTTGATTGCGTTATGCCAACAAGAAATGCCAGAAACGGGATGTTGTTTACTTCTAAAGGAATTATCAACATCAAAAATAAAAAATGGGCAGATGATTTTTCGCCAATTGATCCTGATGGAACAAGTTATGTTGATACCTTTTATACCAAAGCTTATTTAAGACATTTAATCCATTCTAAAGAAAGATTAGGCGGACAAATTGCTACTTTACACAATTTAGCGTTTTATATGTGGTTAGTTAATGAGGCTCGCGAACAAATTATTGCGGGTACTTTTTATGATTGGAAAAAACAAATGGTTAAACAATTAGGACAAAGATTATAAGTGCTTAAAAAAATTGACATATACATTATTAAGAAATTTTTAAGCACATTTTTCTTTACACTCGTATTAATTATTTGTGTAATTATTGTTTTTGATTTATCAGAACGATTAGAAGAGTTTATTGAGAAAAAAGCTCCTCTTGAAGCTATAATTTTTGATTATTACTTAAATTACATTCCTTATTTGGCAAATATGATGAGTCCGCTTTTCATATTTATTTCGGTGATATTTTTTACTTCAAAAATGGCAAGTAATTCAGAAATTGTTGCCATTCTTTCAGGAGGCGTTAGTTTTAAAAGATTATTAAGACCTTTCTTACTTTGTGCACTAATTCTTGCCAGTTTATCTTTTTACCTTAACAACTTTTTAATACCTAGTGCAAACGAAAAAAGAATTGCATTTGAAGAACAATATTATAGAAACAAGTTTAAAAATTATGCCCAAAATATTCACATGAAAATTAATGACAACACATTTATTTTTATGACCAATTTTGTTGCCGATTTAAATTTAGGAAACAATTTTTCTATCGAAAGATTTAACCAAAACAATGAGTTAGAATATAAATTATTATCTGATAATGTAAAGTGGGATAGCACCATAAATAAATGGAGCATTACCAATTATGTAGAACGATACATTGATGGATTAGAAGAAACAATACATCAAGGAGTTAGAAAAGACACCGTTTTAGATTTAAAAGTTGAAGAATTTAAACGCAGAATAAATTATGTAACCACCATGAATTTGTTTGAATTAAATGATTTTATTGAAGAGCAAAAATTTAAAGGCTCACAACAAATTGTAAATTACGAGTTAGAAAGGCAACAACGAACATCCTATCCTTTTGCAACTTTTGTTTTAACAGTAATTGGAGTATCAATTTCTAGCAGAAAAGTTAGAGGTGGTATAGGTTTACATATTGGTTTAGGATTGCTCATCAGTTTTTCTTACATTTTGTTTATGCAAGTATCTTCTACTTTTGCACTAAACTCTGGCGTTCCTGCAATTATAGCCGTTTGGATCCCTAACGTCTTATATAGCGGACTAGCTGCTTACTTATTAAAAAAAGCACCTAAATAAGTACTAACCTGAGTTCGATATAAGATTTATTGATAAAATTCAATAAATATGTGAGGTTCGACTTATAATTTTAGATAACTAGCGGGCTAGTTACCTAAAATTTAAGGAAGAAAATTGCGTATTTATGGGGTTTTAGCTTAAACATTAAATAAAAAGAGTTGAAATTATTAACCCAACAAGCCCTAACATGTTGATAATGTTTTGACTATGCTGTTTTGTGAAACTAGTTCTTATGTCAAACTCAGGTTACTAAAACATCATGTAATCCTCAGGGTTAATAGGCATTCCATTATACCATAATTCAAAATGTAAATGTGGCCCAGAAGAAAGTTCTCCAGAATTACCCACTATAGCAATTACCTCTCCGGCCTTAACATAATCACCTACTTTTTTATGTAAAACCGAATTGTGTTTATAAATAGAAACAATATTATCTGCATGTTGTAATTGAATAACATAACCAGTTTCTACAGTCCATTCAGCAAAAATAACAGTACCATCTAAAGTTGCTTTTATAGCTTCGTTTTTTGGTGCTACCACATCAATACCAAAATGTTGTGTTTTAATGTTAAAACGACTAGTAACAGTACCTTTTAATGGTTGTAAAAAAATAAAACTTCCGATATTACCAGGCGTACTCCCAGCAGTATTAAAAAGATTATACTTCTCTTCGGTTTCTATCATGTTTCGCAAAATAGAATCTGCCTCTATAGGTTCGTTTTTTATATCCTCATAATTGGCTGCAGAATCAATAACAGCCTCATCGTTAAGTTCTATTACATTACCTTGAATAATGTGTTTTAAATTTTCTATGTATAAATTATTTTCTGCCAAAGCAATCGCAATAGAATCACTTTTTAAATAATTTTCTACTCCTTGTTTTCTAACATTTACATTAGCATAACCAGGTATAAATTCTCTTAAAGGAGTAAACGCTATTAATAATATTACCAATAAAATAAGAAGTAAAGAACTAACACCAAGTACAACAAAAACATTTAATTGCGATAATCTTAAAGATACTTTTTCTTCGAAAGTATCATCATTTAAAATTACCAACCGATATTTATGCTTTAATCGCTGTAATTTTTTAGGTTTATTTTTAAAATTTGTCATAATTTACTTTGCAAATATACCGATTCAGTAACAACTAAATCAATTCAATTTAATCCTCATTTTTTACTATTATAATTTATAAGTAATAAGTATTTTAGCAGATTAATACTAAATAGGCTATAAATTAGTTTATTTAGCACTTTAAACTGTTGAAAAAATACCTACATATTAAAATACTTATACTTACAATACTTTTTGTAAGTGTATTAGGATGTTCTAAAAAACGTAAAGGTTTTACCCATAGAGCATACCACAATACTGTTTCTCATTACAACGGATATTTTAATGCACGCGAAATATTTAAAATAAATAAGCAAAACATCTTTAACCAACATAAAGATGATTATTCTGAAATTTTACCCCTATTTATTTATCCTAACGAAGAACAATCAAAAGCAATGTATCCTGAAATGGATAAAGTAATAGAAAAAACATCTACTGTAATTGATAGACATTCTATGTACATCAAAAAGAAAGAATATAACAAATGGATAGATAAAAGTTATATGTTAATGGGTAAAGCCCGCTTTTACAAACAAGAATATTTTGTTGGTGAAGAAGTTTTTGAATACATGGTTAAAGCATTTAAAACCGAAGATGTAAAGTTTGAAGCTTTAACATGGCTAGCTAGAACACACATACAGATGGGCAATTTAAACAAAGCCGAATCTTACTTAAAACTAATAGAGGATAAAGGTTGCCCAAAACAATACGCTAGCGATTACAATGCTTTACAAGCAGATTTTTACATCAAAAAAAACAATTACGATGATGCTATAACCAGCCTTACAAAAGCATTAAAAACAACTAAAGGAAGAAAAGATAAAAGAAGATTTAATTACGTGCTGGCTCAACTTTGGTTAAAGAAAAAAGAATATACACAAGCATCAGAACTTTTTTCTGAAGTTATTAAATTAAAACCTAAGTATGATATGATGTTTAATGCTAAAATTAGTAGAGCATTATCATTCGATCCTGCATCTGGTGAAGAGAAAGACATTAAAAAAATGCTTTCTAGAATGGTTAAGGATGGAAAAAACAAAGAATTTTTAGATCAAATACATTACGCTTTAGCTGATATTGCTTTTAAAGAAAAAAATGAACCTTTAGGGATAGAGCATTTACAAAAATCTGCAGCTTTAAGTGTATCTAACAACAAACAAAAAGCACTTTCTTATTTAAGATTAGGAGAATTGTTCTACAGTAAACCAAAGTATGTTCAATCTAAAGCATATTATGATAGTTGCTTAACTGTTTTACCCGAAGATTATGCTCGTTATGAATCTATTTACGATAGAAGTGCCGCGTTAACCCGATTAGTTGATAATATTTTTATTATTAATGACGAGGATAGTCTACAACGATTAGCAAATGATGAAAATTTTAGAAATAAAATAATTGATGGAATGGTTAATAAAGCCATTGAAGAGGAAGAACAAAAAATTGCCGATTTAGCAAATGGAGATGATTTAAACTCCTTCAACAATGAGTCAACCACAGCATCTAGCCTACCAAGTTCTGGCGATTGGTATTTTTACAACAACACAACTTTAGGCTTTGGTTTTACTGACTTTAAGAAAAATTGGGGAACAAGAAAATTAGAAGATAACTGGAGAAGAAGTAACAAAGAAACAACCGCATCATTTGATGATGAACCAACAGAAGATGGTGACAGCACTACTACTGATAGTGTAAAAATAAATGAGAAAACTACTCCAGAATATTATTTACAGTTTATTCCTTTAAATGATAAGGATATGAATATCTCTCACAACAAAGTGATTGAAGCCTTATATGCTTTAGGTAATATATACAGAGAAGATTTTCAAGACTATAAAAACTCCACACAATCTTTTGAAGATTTAATTACCAAGTATGATACATGTAGATATGTTCTGCCTTCATGGTATAACTTATACCGAATTAGTTTATTAACTGATAACGACCCAATGAAACAGAAATACAAAAATTTAATCTTAAATAATTATCCTGAAAGTGAATATGCCAGAATTATTCAAGATCCATCATACAATAAAGTTACACGAGAAAACAGAAAAAGAGTTGACAACTATTACAGTATTGTTTATGAAATGTACGCCAACAGAAAATACAGCAAAGTATTAGTAAGGTGTAAAAAAGCAAAATCTATATTTGCCGATAATCACTTACAAGATCATTTTGATTTTTTAGCTGCCATGTCAACCGGGCACACAGCACCTATCGACAGCTTTAAAACAGCCTTAAATTATGTTATTGCTACCCATCCAGAATCTGAAGTAAGCGTAGAAGCTAAACGTATTTTAGAACTGATAAAAAAGGGTATTAAAATTGAAAGCGAACAGCCAGTAAGTAAAGTGCCTTACAACCATGTTTTTGAAGATGAATTTAGTTTAATATTACTACTACCTGGGGAGGATAAAAAAGCCAATAAGCATAAAATTGATATTTCAAATTTTAATAGCGAATATTATGCTGAAAAATCCTACAAGGTAAGTAACATTTTAATTGATCCAGAAAACCAACTGATTATAATAAAACCAATTAATGGGTATAATGATGCTATTGATTACTACAAATCATTTAAATTAAATGATACCCACATTAAAAATTTACACGAAAAAGGCTACAGGTATTTTTTAATATCTAAAGATAACTTTACCTTATTTTATAAAAATAAAGACATTGATGGTTACCTTCAATTTTTTGAAAAAAACTTTGATACTGAAATTTAGCCTCTGTTAGATATTTATTACCCTACAAACAACTAATCCTTTCTAAAAATTTGTAAAATATAGGGTATAATTTAAAAATAAGTATTTTTGCTTTCGGTAAAAATAATAACACAATGTTTAAGAAAAACTCAGGTAACATGGCAAGAAATAATGAAATAGAAAGTCCGGCTATAAATATTATTAGAAAAGGAACTGAAATTAGTGGGGATGTTACTTGCTCTGGAGACATTAGAGTTGACGGAACATTAAATGGAACGCTTACATCTGAAGGGAAAGTTGTTGTTGGTACAAGTGGTATTATTGAAGGACAAATAATTTGTAAAAATGCAGATGTATCTGGAACAATAAAAGCTACACTTACTGTTAAAGAATTATTACAACTTAAAGCCTCCGCAAATATCAATAGCGATATTAATACCAATAAACTTTCTATAGAACCAGGAGCAAATTTTACAGGATCTTGTAATATGGGATCAGTTGTTAAAGAGATTAATAATGAACCAAAAGGAAAATCAGCCAACAAAAAAACAGAACAGTTCGCTTAAAAATGTTGCTGTTTTTACAGGTATTGCCGCACAAATGGGTGTAACTATTTTTGCTGGTGCCTACTTCGGAAAATGGTTGGATATAGAATATCCTAGTAATAAAAAATGGTTTACAATGATATTTACACTCTTAGGAGTTGGTATATCTTTGTATGTAGTTCTTAAACAGATCAACAAATACAACAATGCCCAAGACAAATAACCCTGTAGTTACTTTTTTAACTTTCTTATTTACAGCTATAATTCTTACTGCTGGAATTCATTTTTATGTTTTAGAACATCTTAAACTCCCCCTTTTTGATAATAAAATAGTTTTAGCTTACATTATTAATATACTACTAGCAATATTTATTTATGTTGGTTTATACCTTTTAAGAAAAAAACAAGAATCTAATTTGGGCTTTATATTTATGACAGGCAGCTTAATTAAATTCGGGATCTTCTTTATCGTTTTTTATCCCGGATATAAAACAGACGGAGATATTCAAACCTTAGAATTTACATCATTTTTTACTCCCTATGCTATTTGTTTAATTATTGAGACTTATTTTTTAGTTAAGCTTTTAAATCAAAAATAGTTGGTTTATTCTTTTAACAACATTCAGTTAAAAACTCAATAGTAACAAGGCTTAAAAACCACACTACAATTTCTTTAATAATTCATTAAAAAATAGTTGCAAAAAAAGGCTACACAAACTATTTATTATAATTACTTTTGCAGCCAATTTCAAGAGATAAAATTATTGATAGCGTTATGCGAAAAAATTTAATAACTCAATTTATACTTGCTGCACTTGTTGTAATTTCTTTTACTGCAAATGCTCAACACGAAGCAGAAACTCATGGAAACGAACATGCAGTAGAAAAATCTGTTTCTAAAAAAGATGCTATTAAAGCCGAAGTTAAAGAAGTTATCAATCATCACCTTTTAGATGACCATGACTTTACCATTACACATGGTGTAAGCTTCCCTTTACCTGTTATCTTATTAGATGAAGGTTTACAAGTATTTATGTCTTCTAAATTTCATCATGGAGAAACTGTTGCTGAAGTAAACGGAAATTTTTATAAAGTTTTTCACGGAAAAATTTACAAAACTGATGCTGCAGGTACTTTAACTATGGATGATCATCATCATCCAACTAACGTGCAACCTTTAGATTTATCAATTACTAAAAACGTGTTTGTTATCTTATTAATGGCGTTTTTTATGTTCTTTATCTTTAAAGGAGTTGCTAAAACATATAAATCGGGTCCGATGCCAAAAGGTGCTGGTCGTTTTTTAGAACCTTTAGTGGTTTTTGTTAGAGATGAAATTGCTATTCCTAACATTGGAAAAAAACAACACGGAAAATACATGAGTTTTTTATTAACTGTATTCTTCTTTATCTGGTTTTTAAACTTAGCAGGTATGACACCTCTTGGAATTGGAGTAACAAATAATATTGCTATTACATTTTCTCTTGCTTTACTTACTTTTATTATTACACAATTTACAGGAAAAAAAACGTATTGGTTACACTTGTTTGATCCATTAGGAAGCTCAATGCCATGGATTGCTAAAGGTCCTTTATATATTTTATTAGTACCTATTGAATTATTAGGAACGATAGTAAAGCCATTCTCATTAATGATTCGATTGTATGCCAACATGACTGCTGGACACATTGTATTAATGAGTATTTTAGGATTAATTTTTGTTGCTAACAGTTGGTTTGCAGCAGGTCCTTTTTCAATCTTAACATTTTTATTATCAATTTTAGAATTGCTTGTAGCAGCGTTACAAGCATATATTTTCACGATGTTATCAGCGCTTTACTTTGGTGCGGCTGCTGCAGAAGAACATCATTAACACGTATTATTAACAATTAAATTATATACACAATGGAAATTCCAAGTATTGTAGGTGCAGGTTTAATCGTAATCGGTGCAGGATTAGGTATCGGTAGAATCGGTGGTTCAGCAATGGACGCTATCGCGAGACAACCAGAAGCAGCAGGAAAAATTCAAACAGCTATGTTAATTGCAGCAGCGCTTATTGAAGGTATTGGTTTTGCAGCGTTATTTGCTGGATAATCAAAAAAAATAAAACAGCTATAACGGTTGGTTATAGCTGTTTTAATTAAATTGTTAAAAAAGAAATAAATTATGGAAGCATTAATATCAAATTTTTCAACTGGTCTGTTTTTATGGCAAACAATTATATTTATCGCATTAATTTTTGCGTTAAGAAAGTTTGCTTGGAAACCAATTTTAAATTCAGTAAATGATAGAGAAGAATCTATTGAAGAAGCTTTAAAATCTGCAGAAGAAGCTAGAGCTAAAATGGCTGAATTAAAATCTGACAATGAAGCTTTATTAAACGAAGCTAGAGCAGAAAGAGATGCTATCTTAAAAGAAGCACGTACTATGAAAGATGGTATTGTTGCTGAAGCTAAAACAACTGCTTCTGCTGAGGCAGATAAAATTGTTGCAGCTGCAAGAGAAAGTATTCAACACGAAAAAATGGCTGCTATTACAGATTTAAAAAATCAAGTTGCTGTTTTATCAATAGATATTGCTGAAAAAATATTAAAAGATGAATTATCATCTGCTGATAAGCAAAAAGCAATTATTGATAATGTTGTTAAAGACATCGTTTTAAACTAATATCTTCCTTTTCAGGAATAATAAAAAAAGATTATGAGAGATATTAAAGTTGCATCACGTTACGCTAAGTCATTACTTAAAATTGCTATTGATGAAAATTCTTTAGAGGATTTACACAAGGATATGGTTTTAGTAAATGATGTTTGTGTAAACAATAAAGAGTTAACACTTTTGTTGCAAAGTCCGATTATCAAAACCGATAAAAAGACTGCAATTATGAATGAAATATTTGGAGGGAAAATTTCTCAAATAGCAACTTCATTTATTGCAATTATCATATCAAAAAAGAGAGAAGGTATCTTAGGTGATATTGCCGCTTCTTTTATTGAAACTTATAAGAATCATAAAAACATCAAAACTGCACAAGTTACTTCTGCTGTACCATTATCTCAAGATCAAAAAGATAAGGTTGTAGCAATGTTAAAAGCAAGTAGCAAAACAGAAGTTGTTGACTTAAACGAAATTATTGATCCTACTATTATTGGAGGAATGATTGTAAGAGTTGGCGATAAGCAAATTGATGAAAGTATAAAAAGAAAATTGACAAATTTAGAAATGGAGTTTGATGACAATCTTTACATTTCTGAACTTTAATCATATTTAGTAAAAAGAATAAAAACAAATAAACATGGCCGAAGTAAAACCCGCAGAAGTATCAGCTATATTGAAACAACAATTAGCTGGATTTAAAACTGAAGCACAATTAGAAGAAGTAGGAACAGTTCTTCAGGTTGGTGATGGTATTGCCCGTATTTACGGTTTATCAGAAGTACAAGCTGGAGAGTTAATTGAATTCGAAAACGGATTAACAGCAATTGTATTAAACCTTGAAGAGGATAATGTAGGAGCTGTACTTTTAGGTTCTTCAAAAGGAATTAAAGAAGGTGATACAGTAAAACGTACTAACAGAATTGCATCATTAAAAGTTGGTGAAGGAATGTTAGGTAGAGTTGTTGATACTTTAGGTAACCCTATTGATGGTAAAGGACCAATTGAAGGTGAAACTTACGAAATGCCATTAGAAAGAAAAGCTCCTGGTGTTTTATTTAGAGAGCCAGTTGCTGAGCCTTTACAAACTGGAATTAAAGCAGTAGATGCTATGATTCCTGTAGGAAGAGGACAAAGAGAGTTAATTATTGGAGATAGACAAAC
>JBMYXB010000053.1:0-15601 GCA_049608005.1 Vicingaceae bacterium | reverse complement strand
AAACACAATTGAAATACATTGAATTATTAACCAAAAACCATAAAGCTAGTTTAGAATTAAATTATGCTATTGGTTTGCTAAAAAGCAACTAAAACATAAATAAGTAAACTAAAAATATTACTATGGAACATACAATAATACATCCAACAGATTTTTCTGAATGCGCAGATAAGGCTTTAAATTATGCAATTGTTATTGCTAAAGCGCTTAACCTTAAAATTTCCATTGCTCATGCAATAGATTTTAATGAGTTAGATAGTTTAGAGCGTAATGGATTAAATATAATGCAGGAGACTTCCCTAATAAGAAGTGCTGCAGAAAAAAAGTTAAAAAAAATAGTGAAAAAAGTTGAAGATAATAAGGTGAAATGTGAGGGTGCTATCTGCTCTGGAAGAATTAGTTCTTGGTTACCAGATTTTACAAACAAGAATAACCCGAAATTAATTGTAATGGGGACTACTGGAGCTGATAGTTTAAAAAATAAAATTATGGGAAGTAATACATATTCGATAATAAAACATTCAAATATTCCACTTCTTTCAGTGCCAGAAAATGCTATGATAGGAGCGTTTAAAAATTTAACATTTTTATCAGATTATAGAGATAATGATATTCCTAGTATTGGGTTTTTAGTTGAAATGGCAAAGCATTTTAAGTCTAAAATTAATATTACACATATATTAAATAGTGATGCGGCAAAAAAAGTAAATAATGAAAAACTGTTGCATGATTTTAAATTGAAAGTTGAAGAGAAATTTATGTATCAAAAATTAGAAACTCAACTTTTATATAGCGATGATGTAGAGCGCAGAATTAAAATTTTAATTGAAGAAACTAACCCAGAGTTAATTGCTTTAGTAATGCGTAAGCAGAATTTTTTCGAAAGATTGTTCTTTGGTAGTCTAACAGAAAAAATGGCATACCATTCAAAAAGTCCTTTATTGGTTTTTCCTATGGGATAATTAATTACACTTTAACACTAAAATAAACATATGATTTTATTACACATTATTTCTGAGAATGAAGAACAAGCGATTGAGGTTGTAGATTTCTTATTAGAAGAGAGTCTTTTGTTAGATGCTGTTTGTATGGAAAAAGTAATCTTAAGGAAAAAAGGTGATTCTGGTCATCCAAAAAGCATTCCTCAAACATTAATTATGGGCAAAACAAAAGCTTTATTATTTAATACTATAGATGAAATTTTGAAAGATAAATACGGGGCAAATAGTCCAACAATATACTCTGTACCTATTGTGCACATGGATTGGGAACAATCTACTCAGTTGGTGAATGAAATAACTAAAGTTTAATTTGCAAATGTGATAGTAATACTATTATATTTGCGTTCAATATTTTAAAGATGCAAAATTTATTGTCTAAAATATCAATTCAGGTAAACGAAAAAATTTATTTGAAAGACCCAGAATCGAGTGATTTAGGAAAGAAAATTCTTAACTCAGGTATTGATATGATTGATGAATTGGGTTTTGAAGGTTTTACATTTAGAAAATTAGCTAAAGAAATCAAATCTACAGAAGCTTCAATATATCGTTATTTTGAAAGTAAGCACAAATTATTACTTTATTTAACATCATGGTATTGGAGTTGGACAGAGTATAAGTTGGTATTTGGAATGGCTAATATTTCATCGCCAAAAGATAGATTGAAAAAAGCTATTCTATTATTAACAGAAGAGGTAAAAGAGGATAGTGATTTCTCTCATATTAATGAAGTTAAACTAAATAGAATTGTTATTGCTGAATCATCTAAAGTTTACTTAAATAAAGGAGTAGATGAGGAAAATAAAGATGGCGTTTTTTCTGGTTATAAACAAATAGTTCAACGTGTAAGTAATATTATTTTAGAAATTAATCCAAAATATAAATACCCACACATGTTGGTTACCACTGTTGTAGAGGGTGGTCATAATCAACGCTTTTTCTCAGAACATTTACCAAAACTTACAGATAAAGTTAAAGGAGAAGATGCGATAACTTGTTTTTACGATCATTTAACATTTAGAGCGATAGAGAATGAGTAAAGTTCAAAAACATATTCTTATTTCTTCATTTTTATTGGTTTTTAGCAATTTTACTTTTGCTATACAATATGTTAACTTAAATAATAGTGGCTTTTCTATTACAGAATTAGTTGAAGAAGAAGAAGAAAAGGAAGTGCATGAACAAGATGTTCTTGAGCTACTAATGAATAACTCCACTGTAATATCTTTTATTACAATACAATTAAAAGAAACTGTTATAGAACCTATTGTAACGGAAGTTTCTACACCTCCTCCAGAATTATCATAATACATCAGAATCAACAAGTTTGGTTCAAATCAATTAAATGCAATCAGGAAATCTGATTGTTAAATTATTAAGCATCATTCAAATTAATTTGATGCAAAACATATTATTATGAGTACAAATAAAACAGGTTTTTTTTCAAACCTAAAAAATGATTTACCGGCTAGTTTAGTCGTGTTTTTAGTTGCAATGCCACTATGTTTAGGTATTGCACTAGCTTCTGGTGCACCTCTATTTTCAGGACTTATTGCAGGAATAGTAGGGGGGACTGTGGTAGCTTTAATGAGTGGTTCGCCTTTAGGGGTAAGTGGTCCTGCTGCTGGTTTAGCTGCAATAGTTATAACTGCAATACCAGAATTGGGAGGCTTTGAAATCTTTTTACTTGCAGTTGTTATATCTGGTGTTATTCAAATTATTTTAGGAGTGGTAAAGGCTGGAATTATAGGTTATTACTTTCCTTCTTCAGTAATTAAAGGAATGTTATCTGCAATTGGTATTATTATCATTTTAAAACAAATACCTCATGCTTTTGGATATGATAAAGATCCAGAGGGAGATTTAGCTTTTGTACAACCTGATGGACAAAACACTTTTAGTGAATTAATAAATATGATAGATTATATTAGCCCTGGAGCAGTATTGATAGCTATTTTGTCTTTAGCTATACTTATACTTTGGGACAGGCCTTTTATGAAAAAAATCAGCTTGTTTAATATTGTACAAGGTCCTTTAGTAGTTGTGATTTTAGGCATTGTTTTAAATTTAATTTTAGATGGTACGTCATTAATGATTAGTAAAGATCATTTAGTTAAAATACCAGTAGCCGATTCTTTTGATGGTTTTTTAGGTCAGTTTACAACTCCAGATTTTTCGCAATGGAACAACCCTAAAGTTTATCTCATTGCGGCAACAATGGCAATTGTAGCTAGTTTAGAAACTTTGTTGTGTGTTGAAGCAACTGATAAATTAGATCCTGAAAAAAGAATAACACCTACAAACAGAGAGTTATTAGCACAAGGAACAGGAAATATAATTTCTGGTTTTATTGGAGGGTTACCAATTACACAAGTAATTGTTCGAAGTTCTGCTAATATTCAATCTGGAGGTAAAACTAAAGCTTCAGCATTTTTCCATGGAATTTTGTTGTTAGTATCAGTTGTAACTATACCTACTTTGTTGAATTTAATACCATTAGCTAGTTTAGCTGCAATACTTTTTATTGTTGGTTTTAAATTAGCAAAGCCATCTGTTTTCAAGCAAATGTATAAAATGGGAACTGCGCAATTTGTACCATTTATTGTAACAATATTAGGAATTGTATTTACGGATTTATTAATGGGTATTGGATTAGGATTAGTAGTAGCAATATTTTATATTCTATTTAATAACTTTAAAACTCCATATCATTTTGATCCAGGTTCATACAAAAAAGGTGATCCTGTTGTAATTGAACTTGCTGAAGAAGTAAGTTTCTTAAATAAAGGGAGTATTATGCAAACATTAAATCATTTGCCTGATGGTTGTACAGTAACTTTAGATGGAAATAAAACAAAATATATCCATCCAGACATATTAGAGATTATTGATGATTTTAAACAAAATGCAATAGGTAGGAAAATCACAGTTAATACTGTAGGTATTGGTGAAGATTTAGAAGTAAACCCATACAAAGAATTTAAAAAAGCAGTAGTAGAAACTGCTGTTTAGTATAAAAAACATAAAAATAAGATATTATGAATAACGAATTAGTTCAAAGATTAAAAGACGGAAATGAAAGATTTGTAGCAAAAAAAATGACTGGCCATAACTATATGGCGCAAGTAGAAGCTACTGCTGGGGGACAAAAACCTTTTGCAGCGGTTTTAGGTTGTATTGATTCTAGAGTTCCAGCAGAGTTAGTTTTTGACCAAGGTATTGGAGATATATTTAATGTAAGAATTGCAGGAAATTTTATAAATGATGACATTTTAGGAAGTTTAGAATTTGCGTGTAAAGTTGCAGGTTCAAAAGTTATTGTTGTATTAGGACATTCTTCATGTGGAGCTGTAAAAGGAGCCTGTGATAATGTGGAGCTTGGTAAATTAACAGGGATGTTAGCTAACATTAAGCCTGCAGTAAATAGTGTTGAAGGTAATTTTGATGATAAATCTTCAAAAAATGCAGCATATGTTCAGGCAGTTTCTGATAAAAATGTTGAATTAACTGTGCAAGCTATTAGAGATAATAGTGAGGTATTGCGTGAAATGATTGATAATAATGAGATCTCTGTGGTTGGAGCAATGTATGATGTAGCTTCTGGACAAGTTAGATTTAATTAACATTAATTGCCATATACAAAAAAAGCCTTTCTGAGATCAGAAAGGCTTTTTTCTTACATATTTATTTTTATTCTTGCTCTACAACTTCATGTCCTTCTAAGTTGTTTATTCCCCAATTTTCTAATTCATCCTCGCTCCAAAGCTCAGGAAAGAAAATTCTTTTTTGATATTTAGGGTGCATGTATTTTTGCCATGGACTACCACCAGTAGCTTCACCATCTCCTAAATACTTTTTAGCTGCATTTAAGTGCGCCATTACCCATAATACGTTTACTGTATGATCATAGTGTCTCATAGCATTAATTAATGTAACGTCCTCTTGATCTTCTTGTGGTAAGGATTTGAATTTCGTCCATAAATTTAACGTGTTGTATTTTTTCATAAAGATGATAAAATCATCCATATATCTTTCTTCAAATAAAGTTAACATGGTAGATTTCTCTCCAGTTTCATAATTTTTACCAGCAGCCTGCCAATATAAATGGTCAAAAGCATGAGAAAATGGTGTATCTCTATCTATTGTTGCTCTAAACCTAATGTCTATTAAATTTATTAGTTCAGTAGAAGCAAACTCAATCATTCTATATTGTGCACTCTGAAAACCAGATGCTGGAGTAAGCGTATCTCTAAACTTCATGTATTGATCAATGTCCATTCCATCTCCCATAATATCAAAAGAAGATGAAAGCATATCAAAATAACGGCTAATTCTTCCTAATCTGCTTGCAAAAAAATCCGTAGATAAATCTTCTTTGTCAGCAATTTGTTCAATTTCCCACAAAATCATTTTAAACAACAATTCATTGATTTGATGGTACATAATAAATACCATTTCATCAGGAAGGGTAGTTCTTTGTATCTGTAAACTTAACAATGCATCTGTATTGGCAAAATCCCAATAATTCATTGGTTTGGCATGTAATAAACCACTTAAATGAACATCAGCATCTTGCCCGATTGCTTCATATTTCTTTTTTAAATCATCATATATATCCATATTCTCTTTTTTTTAAGTGTATGTAAATTTAAAATATTTGAATTATAGTTAAGTGATTTTTATCATTTTTAAACTTTTATTATAAATTATCTTTAACCTTTAGGTTGTTTTGATTTGTCCTACATTAAGAAAAAAGAGAATTATATATTTGAATAATAAATATTGAGTTGAAGTGAATGATTTAATTAATAAGATTAATGAGTTAGAGAATATCTCTAAAGAACTTAATCCATCAGAAAAAGATAGGAGAGATTTTAGGAATGAATTGAATCAGTATTTTGATAATTTTATTGAAAATACTGAGCTTAAAAAAGCATTCGCTGGGGGGGGTGCAAATAAGAATATGTTAGGAGTTTTACCTAGTAAAACATCTTTAACAGAGCTGTTAAGAGCTTATCAATCTGAAGTAGTAGATAAAGGATTAAACCCTGCTTCAGGTGGGCATATTGGATATATACCAGGAGGGGGAATTTTTACTTCATCTTTAGGAGATAGTTTAGCAGCTGTTACAAATGAATATGCAGGAATGTATTTTGCATCTCCAGGTGCAGTAACTATGGAGAATGAACTGTTGAATTGGATGAAAAGTATTTTCGATTTTCCAAAAGATGCAATTGGTAATTTAACTTCAGGAGGCTCAATTGCCAATTTAATTGCACTTACTGCAGCTCGTGATAAGCATCAAATTAAAAACGAAAAGATAACTAAGAGTGTTATTTATTTAAGCCCTCAAGTGCATCATTGCATTCATAAAGCTATACGGATAATTGGTTTAGAAGATGTTCAAATAAGACATTTAGAATTGGATGAATTTTCAAGAATAGATTCAAATAAATTAGAAATAACAATTAAGAAGGATGTTGAAAATGGTTTAAATCCATTTTTAGTTATTGCATCTGCTGGAACTACTGATACCGGTGCAATTGATCCTTTAGAGAAAATAGGAGAGGTAGCGAAAGTAAATAACTTATGGTACCATATTGACGGAGCTTATGGTGGCTTTTTTATTTTATCTGAGAGTGTAAAACATAAATTTAAAGGAATTGAAATGGCAGACTCGTTGGTAATTGATCCACATAAAGGATTGTTTTTGCCTTATGGGTTAGGAGCTGTTTTAGTTAAAGATAAAGAAGCTGTTTTTCATTCGCACCATTATACTGCTAACTATATGCAAGATGCGCAAGTGGATGCTCAAATAAATCCTGCAGATGTTTCACCAGAATTAACCAAACATTTTAGAGGCCCACGCATGTGGTTGCCTTTAAACTTACATGGTCTAGAGCCTTTTGTAGCTTGTTTAGATGAAAAATTATTATTGACAACTTATTTTAGAAATCGATTAAGGTATATTGGTTTTGAGATTGGTCCAGAGCCAGATTTAACGGTGAGTTACTTTTGGTATCCTTCAAAAAAAATAAATGAAAATGTTTTTAATGAAAAACTTATGGAGTTTATTCATGAAGATGGAAGCGTGTTTTTAAGCTCTACTAAAATTGAAGATAAATTTGTAATAAGGATGGCAATTCTTTCATTCAGAACAAAAAAAGAAACCATTGATAAAGCAATAAAAATGATAGAAAGTTGTCTTTTAAAGGTGAGAAAACATTTTAATGTTTAAAAGCTTAAATTAGTAAGATGAAAAAAATACTTTTTGTTATAATCTTCGTTTCAGGGAGTTTGTTTGCGCAAAATGATGAAGCTAAAGTTGCACCTTCATATAATAAAATGATGATAGGTATGAGTTTTAGTCCTGATTATGCTTATCGAACACTTAAAAGTGATGGTAGTGCTAATTATTTAGATGAAATAATAGTGTCTAGAAATAAGAATGAAAAGGCTAAACTTGGATGTACATTTGGAATAAATTTCAACTATAATTTTAATAGAAAATTTGGTTTGATAACTGGTGTTTTGATTTCTAATAAAGGTTACCAACTGAACTCAAGCAATTTAAGGTTTGGTAATGTTCTAATGCATTCAAGAAGAGGATTTATAGTGGATCCAAATCGTCCATTAATTCCTGAAAGTGTAAAACAAGTTTTGATTCAACATTACTTAGATATACCTTTTAAAATGATATATACAGTTGGAAAAGGTAATACTCGATTTATTTCTAGTTTAGGTTTTATTTCTAGTTTTTTGATAAAGTCAAAGACAAAAAGTGAGATTACCTATAGAAATGGAGATTATCAAGAATCTTTAGTTGGAAGCTATGAAAATTTTAAACGTTTAAACTTATCTGCCTCTATTAGTATTGGTGTCGAGAAGCAATTTAAAAATAAAAGTATAATAAGAGTAGAGCCTACATTTAGATATGGACTATTGGATATTATTGATGCTCCAATAACAGCAAAACTTTGGAGTGCAGGATTAAATGTTAGCTATTATTTGCGCTTGAAGTAAAATCTAAACTAACTGAATTTACACAATAACGTAACGTACTTTCGGTAGGGCCATCATTAAAAACATGACCTAAATGAGAATCGCAATTTGCACAAACAATTTCTGTACGAATCATACCATGCGATTTATCTAATATTTCTTTAATTTTTCCCTTCTTAATTTCGTTATCAAAACTAGGCCAGCCGCAGCCAGCATCAAATTTAGATTCAGAAGAAAACAATTCTTCATTACAACCTTTACATTTATAAACACCGTTTTCGTTATGCATATTATATTCACCTGTAAAAGGTCTTTCAGTTCCTTTTTCTCGCATTACACGATATTCTTCTTCAGATAGTTCTTTTTTCCAGTCTTTATTAAAAGTTGTCATAATGTAATGGTAATTTTGAACTTTAAAATTACTCAATATGTTAACATTACTTTCTCCCGCAAAAAAATTAAATGAAGAAGGTCAGGATTTAGACAACTGCACTTTACCATTATTTGTTGAAGATGCAGAAAAGTTAATTAAATCATTAAAAAAATACAGCCCTAAAAAGCTAGGAGCGTTAATGAAATTAAGTCCAGCTCTAGCTGAACTTAATGTTGATAGGTATGGCGAGTGGGATATAGATCATACCCAAAAAGTGAGTCCAGCTGCTTTAACTTTTAATGGTGAAGTTTATGCAGGCCTAAATGCCAGTTCTTTTTCTAAAAAAGAGAAAGAAGTTGCTCAAAATAACTTAAGAATTTTATCGGGTTTATATGGTATTTTAAAACCGTTTGATTTAATACATCCTTATCGTTTAGAAATGGGAACGAAGTTAAAAGTTGGGAGAAAAAACAATTTATATGAATTTTGGGGAGATAAAATAGTTGATGAAATCAATAAAAATCTTTCTTCACAAAAAGAGAATGTTATAGTTAACTTAGCTTCTAACGAGTATTTTAAATCGGTTAATAAAAAGAAGCTTAATGCAGAAATTATTACTCCTGTTTTTAAAGATTTTAGCAACGGACAATATAAAACTGTAATGGTTTATGCTAAAAAGGCTAGAGGAATGATGGCTGGATATATCATTAAAAATAATATTGAAAAAACGGAAGATTTGATTGCTTTTGATACGGCAGGTTACTGTTATAATAAAGAAGCTTCAACAGAAAATGAATTGGTTTTTTATAGAGGATAAAAGAATAAATAATTAGATGTTTAGCATGATGTTAAACACAAAAATATAAACGGAAAAACATGAACGAAGTAGGTCAAATTTTAGAGTTAGAAGCATACAAAGTAACTCCACAAGGAATATATTTAATAACAGAAGATGGAAGAGAAATTCTTTTGCCAAATAAGTATGTGCCAGCCGATTTAAAATTGGGTGAAATGATAGAGGTTTTTGTTTACACCGATTCTGAAGACCGACCAATTGCTACGACTTTAGATCCTAAAGTGAAACTAAATACTTGTGCATTTTTAAAGTGTATTGATGTCAATCAATATGGAGCATTTTTCGATTGGGGTATGGAAAAAGATTTAATGGTTCCATTTTCAGAACAATTTTTAAGAGTTACTGCAGGTAAACGTTATTTGGTGTATTTATATTTAGATGAAGTAACTAATCGTTTAGTTGGTACTACTAAAATGGGACGTTTTATCAGAAAAAATAAAGTAGAGATAAAAGCTGGTGATCAGGTTGATTTATTGGTTAGTGGAGAAACTGAAATAGGGTATAAGGTAATTGTAAACAACAAACACTATGGTATGGTGTTTAAAAATGAGGTTTTCCAAAAAATTGAAATAGGAGATAAGCTTAAAGGTTATTTACAAAGAGTTCGTAAAGATGATAAAATGGACATTACCTTAAACAGTTCTAGTTTAAGTGATGTTGAAGTTTTAGCCAATAGAATTTTTGAACGATTATTAAAAGAAGGAGGAAAGCTTAATTTTTCAGATAAAAGTGCTCCAGATGTTATATATAAAGAGTTTCAGGTAAGTAAAAAAGCTTTTAGACGTGCAGCAGGAATGTTGTATAAAGAACGAAAAATTGTTATTACTCCAGAAGATATTACTTTGGTTAAATAAGATATGTTTAAAGTATAAAAAAAGCCTTTTTGAGTTGTCAAAAAGGCTTTTTTTGTAATAAAGTAAATAAGTGTTAAGAGTTCTTTTTTTCAAACTCTTTAACAATATCATTTAAAGATTTTCCTTGTAGATTTATTGAAGCTTTTGCGCTTTCAGCAAAAGGATGATCAGGGTATTTATCAATAAATTCTTGGTAATATCTGATTGCTTCATCATCTTGATGTAAATCATCACCAATAGTCATTGCTTTGTAAAACAATGCCATAGGTGCTTTTTCATGATTAGGATCTCTTTCTAATAGACCATTAAAATGTCTAATTGCAATATGTGGTTTTCCTAATGATTTTGCTAACTCTCCAGCTTTAAACTGAATATTTTTACTTTCTGATTCAAAACTATGGTGCTTAATATAGTCTTCATAAGCAGCTAACAAATCGTTTGCCGATTTTGTATTAAAATTTAAACTATCAGAAAAAAGAATTGCAGTATGTTTATCTATTTCTGCAACACGTTCTTCGTGTGTATCAATTTTATTTTCTACAGTTTTAGCTTCTTCAATTTTAATGTCAGGTTCTCCTGAGCAGCTTGCTAAAATGACACATGGTATAATTAAATAGCTTAAGTTTTTCATTTTTGAATAAGTTTAATAGAATTAAAAATTAATGTTTAGCTTTTACTAAAGGAAATTTCATTCTGTAATTCACTTTTACATTTCCTTTAGCAATATCGTTTAATTTTCCTTTAATTAATCTTTTTCTTAAAGGGTTTATTTTATCGGTAAATAAAGTAGCTTCAATGTGGTCATATTCATGTTGAACGATACGTGCAGCAATACCATCTAATGTTTCTTCAATTAGCTCAAAATTTTCATTGTAATATTCAATAGTAACAGTAGGTTTTCTGCTTACATCTTCTCTAATTCCAGGAATACTTAAACAACCTTCTTCAAATTTCCATTCTTTACCAGTTTCTTCAACAATAATAGGGTTGATGTAAATGCGTTTAAAGTCTGCTAACTCGGGATGTTCGCCTTCTTCATTAAACCCAGAAGCATCTATTATAAATAGACGGATTGCTCTACCAATTTGCGGGGCAGCTAAGCCAACACCACTTGATGCGTACATGGTTTCAAACATGTCTTCAATTAGAATGTTTAAATCTGGATAGTTTTTATCAATTTCTTCAGTTTCTTCTCTTAAAACTGGTGTTCCGTATGCTACAATTGGTAATATCATACTGCAAAAATATCAATAAAAAATGATAGATAGTGTAATTGTAATAATGCTTTAATACTTTTGTAGTATTATGAAAAAAATAATTTATATAGCAACTTTATTAGGGTTGCTAAGCTGTGGAGAGCAACCACCACAAAAGCAAAAAATGGTTGTAGATGGTTATGCTCAAGGAACTACCTATAATATTGTTTATGTTAGTAATAATGGAATAGATTATCAAAGAGCAATAGATTCTACATTAATTGAAATAGATAATTCATTATCTACTTACCAAAAGAAGTCTATAATATCTAAATTTAACCAGGCTGATTCAATTTTTGAAGTAGATGATTTATTTGCGGATGTTTTTAATATTTCTAAAGAGGTATTTAAAAATTCAAATGGAGCTTTTGACCCTACAATCGCACCAATAGTAAATGCTTGGGGATTTGGTTTTGAAAATTTAAACTCAACAGACAGTTCTACAATAGACAGTTTGAAAAAGTTTGTAGATTTTAATAACGTTACGTTAAATAATAAATCAATTGAAAAAACGGATAAAAATATAATGTTAGATTTTAATGCCGTTGCTCAAGGATATTCTGTGGATGTTTTAGCAGGTTTATTAGAAAAAAAGGGAATAGATAATTACTTAGTTGAAGTAGGAGGGGAACTCAAAGCAAAAGGGGTTAATTTGAATGATACACTTTGGAGGATAGGTATTGATAAACCAATTGAAGGTTTGGAAGAAAGAGAGCTAGAAGCAATTGTAAATTTGGATAATAAAGCTTTAGCCACTTCCGGTAATTATCGAAAGTTTTATGAAAAAGATGGAATGAAGTATTCTCATACCATAAATCCTAAAACGGGATATCCTGTAGAACATAATTTGCTGAGTGCTACAGTAATAACTGATAATTGTGGTGTTGCAGATGCTTATGCAACTGTGTTTATGGTGGTAGGATTGCAAGAAGCTAAAAAAATATTATTAGCCAATAATGACTTAGAAGCTTTATTGATTTATAGTGATGAAAATGGTGGTTTACAGACCTTTATAACAGATGGGTTAATACCTTTTATTGAGTTAAATGATAACAATAAATAGACGTAAGTATTAAATATGTCGTTCAACTTGTTTTTTAAATAATAAATCGGAAGATTTGTATGACTTTAATTTAATAAACAAAATAGAAAGGAAGATGGAAGGAAAAGACAACAATAATCAGGGAGAGTATAGACAAGACGAAGTTTTTTCTAAAGCGGTAAGAGCAGGGAAAAGAACTTATTTCTTTGATGTAAAAGCAACGCGTGCTGAAGATTATTACTTAACAATTACAGAGAGTAAGAGAAGGTTTAATAACGATAGCCAAAAGTTTTTTTTTGAAAAGCATAAACTGTTTTTGTACAAAGAAGATTTTCAAAAATTTTCTGATGGGTTAGAAGAGGCAATTTCTAAAATTAAAGAGTTGAAAGCTGAACAAGGCGAAGAAATTGTAGAAAAAGTAGCAACAGAATTTTCTGATGTAAATTTTGATGATTTAGGGACAGATAATGATTAATAGATAATTTTAATAACATAAAAAAGGGCTTCAATTTATTTTGAAGCCCTTTTTATTTGCCCAATATTATTTAGAGTACTTTAAATTCTACTCTTCTGTTTATCGCTCTGCTTTCATCATCTAAATTTTCAGTAACAGGCTGACTTTCACCATATCCTTTACTGGTTAATCTAGTTTTATCAATTCCTTTTTTAACTAAATAATTTAGTACAGATTTTGCTCTGTCATCAGATAATTTTCTATTGTATTCATCGCTTCCTTTATCATCAGTGTGCCCTCCAATTTCAACTTTCATAGTAGGGTTGTCTGCTAAGATTTTATGTAATCGATCAATTTCGTTAAATGATTCTGACTTTAAATCAGCTTTGTTAAATTCAAAAAAGATGTTGTTTAATCGAATTGCTTCTCCTTTTTCTATAGGTAATAAATAAAGATCTTTAGTTTGCTCATTATACTCAGCTAATTCTTTTAAATCAATATTCTCACTAATAGGATAAAATTCTTGTTGTTGCGCTATAAAACTATACTTCTTACCAGTTGGTAATATAATTTTATATGCTCCAGTTGTGGGATCTGAAGTAGCTTTACCTAATTCAATATTAGCCTCTAAATCATAATATCTTATTTCAGCTTGCATAGGTAAATTGGTTTTCTTATTGTATGTAATACCAGATATTAAAGATACAGGGTCTGGTTTTTCGGCATTTCCAATTTTCCAAATATCACCAGCAGAAGAAAGGTAAGCTACTTCACCTTTTGCATCTAAAAAGTAACCTAGTTCTCCTCTTGGAGTATTTACTTTTGGACCTAAATTTTTAGGTTCACTCCAGTTAGTCCATGTATCATCTAATCTTTTTGATACAAAAACATCATCACTACCGTAACCTAAGTGCCCTTCTGATGAAAAATAAAGTGTAGTGTTGTCGGCTGCTAAAAATGGCATAGATTCATCTGAGAAGGTGTTTAATGTAGTACCCATATTTTTTGGTTTTGACCATTTATTTCCGTCAATTAAAAAACTTACATATAAATCTTTTTGACCTAAAGACTCTTTATTTTCAATAGCAAGTAAAAGCGTTTTATTATCTGAACACAAAAAGTAAGATACATATTTGTTTGTATTAACATATTCTTGAATTTCAAATGCTTGAGGGATTCCCCAGCCATTGGCTGTTTTATAACTAATTGAAAAACCTTGTCCTCCTTTTGTACCGTCAGAAGCATAAGTGTTAGCAACTACTAAAGAATTGTTATCTGGAGATGCTGAAATAGGGAAGTTGGAACCTTTATTATTTAAAGGGAAGCCCATATTTTTAAGAGGACCCCACTCACCATTTTCATCTAACTTAGAAATCCAAATATCACTATCATCTTTTGGATCTCCAGTATTTTGAGGGTGATCATCTCTACAAATATAAAGTGTTTTTCCATCAGCTGTTATTATTGGAGTTAGCTCACTGTATTCTGAGTTTATGTTATCGCTTAATTTTTCTTTATCTCCAATACTATCAGCAAATTCTACTAAATTTATGTGCTTAGGGGATTTAGTTATTTTGATGTAATCAAATTCAACTTCCATTTTATTTCCTGTAAAAAATGAAACCTTAAGTCCATAGTATGAGTTTCCTCCAGATTTATGGACTTCAACATCATTTACATAATATGTTAAGTTGCTGGCTTCTTTTACAATTTTTAAAACATTGTATTTGTTAAGCCCAGTATTAATAGCTTTTCTTTTTTCATAATTAACTTGAACATGACTTTTTTTACTATAATAATGGTCAACTTTTAAATCTCCTTCAGAGTTAATTAAAAATTTTCGGTAATTACTATCATCACCGTAAACAGAGTGTAATAAGCCAAAACCTGCCTGTTTGTCTCCTCCGGTTTGTTTTACTTTTACCTCTATCGTAAAATTTTCTTTATCAGGAGATAAGTTTTTAATTGAGTGAGATAACCAACGAGTTGTAGCTTCTTTATTTTTTATATAATAATGACCTTTCTTTAATTCAAATTTGTAACTGTCATTGTCTTTTTGAAACCAATTACGACTATTGTCTGTAAAATCTTCTTCAAAAATAATTGTTTCTTGTGCTTTTGCAGTAAATAATGCAACGGTACTTAAAATTGCTAATGTTATTTTTTTCATTGCTAATAGTTTTTTACAAATATAAATATGACAATATTTTTCTGAAATAGGGCAAATGACGTATAAATAAAAAACCACCAACAAAATGTTGGTGGTTTACTCTTAATCTTCTTTGTTTTAAAGTCTATTTAAAGAAATTAATGAACGATTCTTCCGCAAGAACATATGCTGGTTTTGGAAATTCAGCATGTAGTACTAACGCATTTTCATGATGATGTTCTAGCTCGCTTAATTTAGTTCTGTTTAATAAAATTACAGTTGAATGTCCGTGGTGGTCAGTTTTATCTAAAATTGTTACCTTGTTAAAATCACATTGCCAATGTGTCTCATCCATGTCTTCTTTGTAAGAAACTTCTATAGTTGGCATTTTAAAGTAATGGTGTTCTCCAATTCCTTCAAAATCAAATACCATTCTAACTAAACCACCTTCAAAAAATAAGTCATCATTTGTAAGACCTAAATCTTTAAACGATATTTTACCTGAAGTCGGTGATGAAAAGTTTATTTTAATTTCTCCTTGATTAATTTCTACTGTTTGACTCATAACTATTATAGGTTTATTGGTTTTTAACTACTATAAAATTATTGTCAAA
>JBMYXB010000052.1:0-15637 GCA_049608005.1 Vicingaceae bacterium | reverse complement strand
GGTTAGATGAAAATAGAGCACATGATGCTGAGGTAATTAAAAAAGTAAATAAATACTTGCCAAATCATGATACTTCAGGGCTAGAAATGCCAATTATGTCGCCAATGGAAGCGACAAGTTATACCTTAGAAAGAGTAAAAGCAGGAAAAGATACCAATTCAGTTTCTGGAAATGTATTGAGAGATTATTTGACAGATTTATTCCCGATTTTAGAATTGGGAACTTCAGCAAAAATGTTATCTATTGTTCCGTTAATGAATGGTGGAGGTTTGTTTGAAACTGGTGCTGGAGGTTCTGCTCCAAAACACATCGAACAATTTTTGGAAGAAGGACATTTAAGGTGGGATTCTTTAGGAGAGTTTTTAGCGTTGGGTGTTTCTTTAGAGCATATTGCCATTACAACTGATAATAAAAAAGCACAAGTTTTGGCTGACACATTGGACTTGGCTACAGGTAAATTTTTAGATAATGACAGATCTCCATCACGTAAAGTAAACGAAATTGACAACAGAGGTGCTCACTTTTATTTAGCAATGTATTGGGCTGAAGCATTAGCGAATCAAAATGATAATGAAGCATTGAAAGCTCAGTTTGCTCCAGTAGCAAAAAAATTAAGTGATAACGAGTCTAAAATTACACAAGAGTTAATCGACTCTCAAGGGGTTGCTCAAAATGTTGAAGGGTATTATTTTCCAACATCAGTATTAGCAACTAAAGCAATGCGACCAAGCGAAACGTTAAATAGCGTTTTGGGTTAGTTGGAAATAAATTGCAAATAAAAAAAGGAGCTTATATAGTTATAGGCTCCTTTTTTATTATCTAGTTAAGGGTTAAAACCCTGCAATTTGATTGCAGTTACTTTAGTTTCTATAAATGTTTTAGCCACGAATACACGAATCAATTGTGTATTATTTCTGTATTTCACTAGGCATTTCACGAAGCAGACTTTCAGTCTGCAAATTAAAACTATCGATTTTCAATCCATATTGGTTTATTTTCAACTTTTGTTGTTTTAAAAAGCAAATCCAATTGAAATACTACCTCTATAGGTTGGTAGTAGAATTGGGGCACTCATGTGGATAGTGTTGCCTTTGGCTGTAACATCTACTTTGTCTCCAAAGTACTCAACATTTCTTACTTCTTCTTGCACGTATGGGAGCCATTTATTGTAGTCAACATCTAAATCTGAAGTAAGGTCAATTTCAACTTGGTTATGTTCTATTCCTATACCTATTGGGTTAAAATCAATTACAATTACTTTTCCTAAAATAAATTGCCATCCAATTCCAATTCCTCCACCAATTTGAGTTATCGATCCGTCCAAGGTTCCAGTTACTTCAAAGTTGTAGGTTCCGTCAGTTAAAACTTGACTTGCAACAAGTTGCTGCTCAGGTGTTAAATCTACAAACTCATCTGGGTCTAAATTATAATCGAAACTAGCTGGCGTTAAAAAAGTGTATTTGTGATATTTTAAATAAGGAGCTAAGTAAAATCCTTTTATATCTGTTCCAAAATGAATTCTTAAGTCAACACTAGAGCTGAATCCTCGTAGTGTGTTTTGAATGTCGTAAGTTTCAAAGTAGTTTTCAACAGCTTCTATATCATGAATAATAGATGGGATTTTATCATAGAAAAAACCAAAATTTCCTTGTATAGAAATGGCGGGTGCTATTTGTCGTTCGTAACCAAGTCTAACTTCTCCCCAGGCAAATGGTACTGCATGAATTTTAAATGTATTTTTTTGAGCAAACCCCAAAGATGCGATGAATAAGCAAAATATAGGGATGAGAATGTGTTTTTTCATAATTAAATTGATTTGTTTGACTGCAAATATCAAATAATATATTGTATCTCACAATAATTATTATTGACTATTTTGGTTATTAGTTTTCAACAAGGTAATTTCAGAGTTGATATAATATGTATTTTTGATTACGCTTTAGGGGTGTTGAAATGTAGTTGAAAGTCTAAGGTTGAAAAATATAAAGTCGTAATATTAAAAAAAGACTTTCTCACTTTTTGATTTTCTAACTTTAAAACTAAATGGAGACTGAGATAATACCCTTTTAACCTGATGCTGGTAATGCAGCCGAAGGGAAAAGTAATTCTAGGGGCAATCCGTTCCGTTACATTTCTAAAGCTGTTTTATTTTATGATAATGAAAATTACAGTTAACAATAATATCCAATCAATTAAGACTTCTTCAAGTGTTGAAATGATGGTTGCCCAATTAAATATTGAGTCAAAAGGAATTGCAATAGCAGTTAACCAAACCGTTGTTTCTAAAAAAGATTGGAGCAGTACACATTTAGAAGAAAACGATAATATAACAATAATAAAAGCCACACAAGGCGGATGAATTAATTGATAATTGAAAAACTTATAATGAATAATGAGATTAAGTAAGGGCTAAAAAACTCTTAACCCCTCAACTACTTAACTCCTCAACTACTTAAAGATATGAAAAAAGAAAAATTACCACAGCAAGATCAGATTACCAGAACACCATTTCCGGCATCAAAAAAAGTTTTTGTAAAAGGAGAAATTCACGATATAAATGTTGCTATGCGTGAAATTACTTTGGATGACACCCAGGATAAGTTCAACAATAAAACAACTAAAAATGAACCCGTAACGGTTTATGATACTAGTGGCCCTTATACCGATCCTAATGCTAAAATTGATGTAAAAAAAGGATTAGATCCTATTCGTCAGCAATGGATTTTAGATAGAGGAGATGTTGAAGAGTTAGCCGAAATATCTTCTGATTATGGGAAAGAAAGGTTAATGAACTCTGATATTGATTATTTACGTTTTGAGCACATCAAAAAACCATTGAAAGCAAAAGCTGGAAAAAATGTAACACAAATGCATTATGCTCGTCAGGGTGTTATTACTCCAGAAATGGAATACATTGCCATTCGTGAAAATCAGAAATTACAAGAATATAAAGATGAAGTTGGTCAGCATCCAGGAAATAATTTTGGAGCAAACACACCAGTTAAAGAAATTACGGCTGAATTTGTTAGAGATGAGGTAGCTGCAGGACGAGCAATTATTCCTAATAACATTAACCATCCTGAAAGTGAGCCAATGATTATTGGTAGAAATTTCTTGGTAAAAATTAATGCTAATATTGGAAACAGTGCCGTAACTTCAAGTATTGAAGAAGAAGTAGAAAAAGCTGTTTGGGCTTGTCGTTGGGGAGCTGATAACATTATGGATTTATCAACTGGAGATAACATTCATGAAACAAGAGAATGGATTATTAGAAACTCACCAGTACCAATAGGGACAGTGCCAATTTACCAAGCTTTAGAAAAAGTAAAAGGAAAGGCAGAAGATTTAACGTGGGAAATCTTTAGAGATACTTTAATTGAACAAGCAGAGCAAGGAGTAGATTACTTTACGATTCATGCAGGAGTTTTATTAAGATATGTGCCAATGACGGCTAAACGTGTAACAGGAATTGTTTCTCGTGGAGGTTCTATTATGGCAAAATGGTGTTTAGCACATCATAAAGAAAGTTTCTTGTACACGCACTTTGAAGATATTTGTGACATTATGAAAGCTTATGATGTTGCGTTTTCTTTAGGAGATGGATTAAGACCCGGAAGTATTGCTGATGCCAATGATGAAGCACAATTTGCTGAATTAAAAACATTAGGAGAGTTAACAAAAATTGCTTGGGCACACGATATTCAGGTAATGATTGAAGGGCCAGGACACGTGCCAATGCACATGATTAAAGAAAACATGGACTTGCAATTACAAGAATGTTTTGAAGCTCCATTTTACACTTTAGGACCCTTAACTACTGATATTGCTCCAGGTTACGATCACATTACTTCGGCAATTGGTGCTGCTCAAATTGGGTGGTACGGTTGTGCAATGTTGTGTTATGTAACACCAAAAGAGCACTTAGGTTTACCGGATAGAGATGATGTGAAGACAGGAGTAATTACGTACAAACTGGCTGCTCATGCTGCGGATTTAGCAAAAGGACAACCAGGGGCGCAAATTAGAGACAATGCTTTAAGTAAAGCTCGTTTTGAGTTTAGATGGAACGACCAATTTAACTTGGCGTTAGATCCTGATACTGCTCGAGAGTTTCATGACGAAACCTTACCTGCTGAAGGAGCAAAAATTGCTCATTTCTGTTCGATGTGTGGTCCAAATTTCTGTTCAATGAAAATTTCACAAGAAGTAAGAGATTTTGCAGCTAAAAAAGATTTAGACGATCAAGCTGCTTTAGAAGAAGGAATGAAAGAAAAATCGAAAGAATTTAATGCACAAGGAAACGAAGTTTATTTGTAGGAATGGTGAGTTATGAATTTATATAAGAATGATTTTTTGGAAATGGATTTTGCTCCCCTCTTGAGAGGGGTAAGAATTCTTTCCGATTCATCGGATTTAGAATTCTGGGGTGTGTTAAAATGAAAATCCTTTTCTCATATCCAACAAAAATTGATAACGAAGTAAGCTTAATCAATAATGAAATGAGTTCTGGTAACTGGGACTTGTTTCATTTAAGAAAACCCAATTGGAAGAAGGAAGAAGTGGAAGAATTGTTTAAAAGTTTGGCAGTTGATGTTCAGGCTAAAACGGTAATTCACCAATCAGGAAAACAATCTTGTCATACTTTTGATGAGGTTAAAGAACTAGAAGGAAAAGAGGACTATTGTTTTTTAAGTCCAATTTTTGATAGCATTTCTAAAGAAGGTTATCAAGCAAACTTTGATAAAGAAGCGTTAAAGGAATTTTTAAAAAAAGAACGAAAAATAAAAGTAATAGCTCTAGGCGGATTAACAGAAGCTAATTATAAAGAAGTTATTGAAATGGGTTTTGATGGTGGTGCTTTTTTAGGAAGTGTGTGGAAATCCCTCCTTGAGGAGGGTGCCTCTGTAAGAAGCGGGAGGTGTAACTCATAAATAAGATTACTTCATCTATAATAAGGATGATGTTGACATCCCCCTACCCCCCTTCAAAGGGGGAATTAAAAAAAATGAAAAATAGACCAAAAATATTAACCATTGCAGGATTTGATCCTTCGGGAGGAGCAGGTTTGCTGGCAGATGTTAAAACCATTGAAGCCAATAAATGTGCTGCATTTGCTGTTTGTACAGCCAATACCGTTCAGAATGAAAACGAATTTGTTGCAGTTAATTGGATAGCCGAAGAAGAGGTTTTTGCTCAATTGGATATTCTTTTAAAAGAACATCAGTTTAAATATGTTAAGGTTGGGTTAATACCATCTTTGGATTTCTTAAAAAAAATAATTGCTAATCTCCAATCTTCAATTTCTAATGTAAAAATAGTTTGGGATTCTGTTTTATCGGCAAGTGCAGGATTTGATTTAGGTTATGATTTGTCAGCATTAAAAGAAGTTTTAAAAGGTATTTACATTGTTACGCCCAATTGGAATGAGATAAAACAATTATCAGGAAATGATGATGCGCAAAAAGGAGCAGAACTATTGGCCGAATTAACCAATGTTTATTTAAAAGGCGGACATAATCCAACAACAAAAGGGAAAGACTATTTCTATTTTGAAGGACAAGTTCTATCTTTTAATCCTAAGATAAAAGTGTTGTACGATAAACATGGATCGGGATGTGTTTTTTCCTCGGTTTTAACAGCCAATTTAGCCAAAGATTATCCAATTATAAAAGCATGTTTAAGAAGTAAAGCTTACATGTATAAATTTTTAAATAGTTCGCCAACTTTGTTGGGAACGCATAGGTTGTAAAAAAACAGACGTTTGAGGTTTTCAAGACCTCAAACGTCTAGTAAAAGTATTAATAGAATAATAATGGAAGAAGGTAAATTTTACCATATTTATAACAGAGGAAATAATAAGGAGAATCTCTTTAAAGAAGATTTGAATTACACATTCTTTTTAAAACAATATGATAAATATTTGTCGGGTGCGGTGGATACTTATGCTTATTGTTTAATGCCTAACCATTTTCATTTTTTACGCGTTAAAGAATTGGACGAAAAGACGTTTGAGGTTTCTAAAACCTCAAACGTCTCAAGGTTACAATTACCACCAGTAATTAAGGGATTTAAAAATTTCTTTACCTCTTATTCAAAAGCTATTAATAAGAAGTATAAGAGAACAGGAAGTCTATTTCAATATAAGTTTAAACGAAAAGAAATAACTTCAGAAGAATATCTTAAAAATTTAGTTGTTTACATTCATCAAAACTCGGTAAGTGATAGGTTTGTTAATAGAACTGAAGATTGGAAAAATAGTTCGTACAACACGTTGGTGAATGATGGACAGACAAAATTGAAGAGAAATGAAGTAATTGAAATGTTTGATGATAAAGAAAATTTCATCCATTGTCACCAAGATTATGTTTCTCCAAAAATAGAGGATGAAATCTGGTGAAAAATTAGATGTTAAGCCTTTCTTAAACCTTTGAGGTCTTAAAGACCTCAAAGGTTTAATTGTAAAAAAATAAAAAAATGATCGAAAAATTACAATATATCACTCAAGAAACAGATTCACTTTCGCATATCGATTGCGTAAGAGAAGCATGTATTGCTGGTGTAAAATGGGTACAATTAAGGGTTAAAAATAAATCTGACGAAGATTATTTGGAGATTGCCAAAGAAGCAAAAATTATTTGCGATTTATATGATGTTATTTTAATTATTAACGACAATGTTGCTATAGCTAAAGAAATAAATGCTCATGGAGTTCATTTAGGAAAAGCGGACATGTACATTTCTGAAGCTCGTTCAATTTTAGGGGAAGATGCCATTATTGGAGGAACAGCAAATATCTTAAAAGATGTAGAGCGTTTAATTGACCAGAAAGCTAATTACATTGGCTTGGGGCCATTTAAATTTACGGAAACCAAAAAGAATTTAAGTCCTGTATTAGGATTAGAAGGTTACGAAAAAATAATAAATGATTTAAAAACTTTTTATTCAATTGATGAAACGCCCATTATTGCCATTGGCGGAATTGATGTTTATGATATTGATCCACTTTTAGATACAGGAGTTTTTGGAATAGCCGTTTCAGGATTGTTAACCAATGATTTTTCTATAACAGAAGGTTTGTTGAAAACGATAGATCGTAAAAGTTTTAAATTAGAAGTACTCATAAAAAAATAGATTATGGCAGAAAATAAAACTCAAAAAACGAAAATAAGTGTTGAAGATTTTATCAACTCTGTAGAGCATGAAGGGAAAAGAGCTGATGCTTTTGAAATTTTGGAGATGATGAAAAACATTACAAAAGAAGAACCTAGAATGTGGGGACCCAGTATTATTGGATTTGGAGATTTGCACTATAAATATGCTAGTGGTAGAGAAGGCGATTGGTTTAAAGTGGGTTTTTCGCCCCGAAAAGCTAAAATTTCAATGTACATAAGTGGTTGCGATGTTGCTGTGCATAAACAATTATTAGAAAAACTAGGAAAGCACAAAACCGGAAAAGGATGCTTGTACATTAATAAACTAGCAGATATTGATAAAGAAGTTTTAAAGGAAATGATAAAAGACGGATACGATAATCCGAGTATTCCGCAGTAATTAGTAGCTAAAAATTGAGGAGTTAAAGTAATTAAGAGCTTTCAAGTTGCACCTTTCCCGCACAGGCGGGAATCCAGAGGAAGTATCTTACTTAAAAAATTAAAACAAATACTAAAACAATGTTAAAAATAGCAGACAAAGAATTTAGTTCAAGATTATTTACAGGAACAGGAAAATTTAGTTCAAGTCAATTAATGGAGGATGCTTTAGTAGCTTCTGGATCTGAATTGGTTACCGTTGCACTTAAAAGAGTTGATGTAGCAGATAAGGGAGATGATATTTTAACACATTTAAATCATCCCCAATTTAATCTGTTGCCAAATACATCAGGAGTAAGAACGGCTAAAGAAGCTATTTTTGCAGCAGAATTAGCTCGTGAAGCTTTAGAAACGAACTGGCTAAAATTAGAAATTCATCCCGACCCAAAATATTTATTACCCGATCCTATAGAGACTTTAAAAGCAGCAGAAGAATTGGTTAAAAAAGGATTTATTGTATTGCCTTACATACATGCTGATCCTGTTTTATGCAAACGATTAGAAGAAGTTGGAACTGCAGCAGTTATGCCTTTAGGGTCTACTATTGGAAGTAATAAAGGCTTAAGAACAGTAGATTTTTTAGAGATAATTATTGAACAAAGCAATGTGCCTGTTGTGGTAGATGCAGGAATTGGCGCACCATCGGATGCTGCTAAAGCAATGGAAATGGGAGCTGATGCTGTTTTAGTAAACACTGCAATTGCAGTTTCTGACAACCCGATAGAAATGGCAAAAGCCTTTAAATTAGGGGTAGAAGCTGGTAGAATGGCTTTTGAAGCAAAATTAGGAGCACAAGTAAATCAGGCAATAGCAAGCAGCCCATTAACAAGTTTTTTAGATTAATAAAAACTTCTCCCCTTGAGGGAGGATTAAGGTGGGTGAAAAATTAAAGAATGAAAAAAACTAAAAATAAAATAGAAAAGTTAGTCGATTCAAGAGAGTCGAAATGGGGCTTGTTCTTTGATTATTTTATTCAAGGGTTGATTATTCTTTCGTTGATAACCTTTTCTATTGAAACTATACCTGATATTTCTGATAAAACAAGAGAAATTATTCAAATAATAGAATTGGTTTGTGTTGTAATTTTCACGATTGAATATCTGATTAGAATTATAATCGCAAAGAAAAAGTTAAAATTCATATTTAGCTTTTTTGGAATAATAGATTTATGTGCAATTCTTCCATTTTATTTGTCAACTGGCTTGGATTTAAGAACAATTAGAGCTTTACGATTGTTGAGACTTTTTAGGATGTTAAAGTTAGTTCGATATAACAAAGCCATTAAACGATTTAGTATAGCTTTTAAGTTAATGAAAGAAGAATTAATTATGTTTTCATCTTTAGCTATTATATTGGTTTTTTTCTCTGGCGTAGGGATTTATTACTTTGAAAATAGTGCTCAACCAGAACAATTTTCTTCCATATTTTCTAGTTTGTGGTGGGCAGTTTGTACACTAACTACAGTTGGATATGGAGATGTCTTTCCAATTACTGTAGGAGGAAAAGTATTTACATTTATTATTTTGATGATAGGTTTAGGAATTATTGCAATTCCTGCAGGAATGATTTCTTCAGCCTTAACAGAAGCAAGAGAAATTGAAGAAAAAAATAACAAAGAATGAGATTAATACTATTCATATTACTGCTTATAGGTTGCTTCAAAATTGAAGCGCAAACGCATGCTGAAGAACATTACGAGTATGATAGAATTTTTAAAACCATGAAAGGGTATTATAATCGTGGACTCTATCATAAAGCGGTTTTGTACCCAGATTCTTTAACAGGAAATAAATATGTAGATGCTTCTACCAATTATTTTATAGCAAGAGTTTATGCCTTAAGTAATGAATTTGATCAGACCTTAATTTATCTAGAAAAAGCGGTTAAACAAGGAATTACTAAAACACAGATTGAACGAATGTATGATTTGGATGGTTTTAGAGAAAGTAACATGCACATCATTTACGAAATGAATTACGATAAATGGCATCAAGAATTTTTGATAAAAGAGCAAAGCATTGCTTTTGATTCTGTTTACATCAAAGAGATTCAAAATATTAGTAAAATATACTCGAATAACTTAAAATTAAGAAAAGTAGAAGGAGATGAAATAATTTGGGTAGAAGATTCAACCAATTATTACCATACGCGAAAAAGATTAGACTCAGCTATTTTTTATGCTATTGTAGATTTAACTATCGAAAAAGGTTTTCCAACTTATCGAACAATAGGCAAAGAGTATTACAACTACTCTCGTTATTTGAGGTACAATATGCCTGATGATTATGATGATAATTGTGAGGATTGGCAAAAAATTAAAGCCATGATCTATGCAGAAATTGAAAAAGGAACTATTTATCCATTTTATTATGCAGCTATAGAGGATATCATTCGTTTGGGAGGCAAACAACCTCAATTGTATGGAACAATGAATTATATTTATAAAAGCAGTATTAATTATTTAAATAGGGCTCAATTTGAAAACCCAGAAGAATTAAACATAAGACGCAGAACAGTTGGTTTATGTTCCATTCAATTAGAAATGTGGTCGGAAGCTAGAGAATTGCCTGCATCTTTAAAAGAAATTGTATTTAAATGAAAGACATCAAAAATAAAGAAGACTTATTGTTTTTAATGGAAGCATTTTACTCTAAAATGTTAGCAGATAAAGAGGTGGGTTACATTTTTACAGAGGTAGCACAATTAAATTTAGAACACCATTTACCTTTGTTGGCCGATTTTTGGAACAATGCGTTATTTCATACTGGTGGCTATAAAAACAATGTTGTTCAAATACATAAAGATTTGAATGAAAAAGAAAAATTAACTCCCGAACATTTTAAACGTTGGTTGTTTTTGCTGAATGAAACAATCGATGAAAATTACAAAGGAGAAATTGCAGAAAAAATGAAATTACGAGCCCAGCAAGTTGGTATGACCATACAAGCTAAGTTGGGGCATTATAGTTAAAAAGGTCGTTAGTACTTTCCCGCGCAGGCGGGAATCCAGGCGGAGTATCTTACTCAAAAGAATAATGCCTCATCTGGACTCCCGATTTCTCGGGAGAGTAGTATAAAGAATAAGTGAAGGTTACATTATTCAAAATGACAAAAAAGAAAAAAGATGTTTAAAGAACTATTCGATACATATAATTGGGATGATGTAAAACAAAGTATTTACGCCAAAACTACTAACGATGTAGAACGAGCATTAAATGCTGAAAAAAGAAATCTAGAAGATTTTAAAGCATTAATTTCTCCAGCAGCCGAACCGTATTTAGAGCAAATGGCACAGAAGAGCCATCAACTAACACAAAAACGTTACGGAAAAACCATACAAATGTATATCCCAATGTATTTGAGTAATGAGTGTCAGAATATCTGTACTTATTGTGGTTTCAGCTTTACCAATAAAATTCCTCGAAAAACATTAACTGACGAAGAAATTCTGAAAGAAGTAAAATTTATCAAGTCAAAAGGCTACGATCATATTTTATTAGTAACCGGAGAAGCCAATACAACTGTTGGTGTTCCTTATTTAGAAAATGCCATTAAACTTATTCGACCTTATTTTTCACATATTTCTATAGAGGTTCAGCCATTAGAGCAAGAAGAATATGAAAGATTGATTCCTTTAGGATTAAATACTGTTTTGGTTTATCAAGAAACTTATCATAAAGAAGACTATAAAAAGCACCATCCAAAAGGGAAAAAATCAAATTTTGATTACCGTTTAGCAACGCCTGATCGCTTAGGAAAGGCAGGGATTCATAAAATGGGTTTAGGTGTTTTAATTGGTTTGGAAGATTGGCGAACAGATAGTTTTTTAACGGCTTTGCATCTTAATTATTTAGAGAAAAATTATTGGCAAGCCAAGTATTCAATTTCTTTTCCGAGGCTACGACCACATTCTGGCGGATTAGAACCAAAGGTTGAAATGAATGACAAAGAGCTGGTGCAGTTAATTTGTGCCTATCGTTTGTTAAACGAAGAGTTAGAATTGTCTATTTCTACACGCGAATCTGAAGCCTTTAGAAATAACGTAATTAAGTTGGGAGCAACTACTTTTAGTGCCGAAAGTAAAACCAATCCGGGTGGTTATGTGGTAGAGCCACAATCCTTAGAACAATTCGAAATTTCTGATGAACGACCAACCGAAGCCATTGAAGATATTATCAAAAAACAAGGCTACGAACCCGTTTGGAAAGATTGGGAAAAGTCTTACTAATTGTTAAGGTTACTCCTTTCCCGTGCAGGCGGGAATCCAGACACAGTATCTTTCTCAATATAAAATAAATACATCATAAAACATTGTTTAGAACGATTCTAAATAGTATTTTTGTGGCAGATGAAACAACAAACAACTATTATACTACCCAGTCCTCAGGATTCTTTTGTGGTAAAAGCCAAAAAGAAGAAAAAAGTGAAGGACGTTTGTTGTGAAAAATTCAAAAAGAAAGGTAAAAGCTGTTGCAAGTCTTGTCCTATTAGTTGGGGTTAAGCTAATTTAGCACCTTATTAATTGCTAATATATTGTTAGTATTTAGTATATTTATATATTATTACTAATATATTGTTACTAAGTGGGAAAATATAGTCTAAATAAAACCCCGTTAGATTTATTATCTGAAATTGCTTTTAAAGTTAAGGTTTTAAGAAAAGAACAATCTTTTTCTCAGTCTGTTTTGGCTCAAAAATCAGGAGTTTCTTTAGCAAGTTTAAGGCGTTTTGAGCAGACAGGACAAATATCTTTTGAATCGCTCTTAAAAATTTTACATGTTTTAGGACGATTAGGAGATTTGGAATCCATTTTAGAAATTAAGCAAGGAAATAAAGATGTAGAAATTTTATTTTCTAGTAAAACGAGAGGCTAATGGATAAAATTAAAAAGATAGTCGTTTCAATACAATTTTCAGAAAAAGAAATAGAATTAGGTGAATTAGTAAATGATTTAGGCGAAATTTATTTTAAATATTATACTAATTTTATTGAATTAGGATTAGAAATATCGCCTTTAAAACTTCCGTTAAATCAAGTAATAAATAAAGCAGAAAAAATTCCTTTTGAAGGACTGTTTGGTGTTTTTAATGATTCTCTTCCTGATGGTTGGGGGAGATTGTTGTTGGATAGAAAGTTAATGGCGGAAGGGATTTTACCAACAGATGTTTCTCCATTAGACCGCTTAGCTTATGTAGGAAATAATGGCATGGGAGCATTAATTTATCGACCAGTAAAAGAAATGAGTACACCAAAAAAAGGTGTTCTTAATTTAGATGAAATTGCTAGTGAATTAGACTTGGTTTACGAAGGTACAAGTGTTGAAATAATAGAGTTCCTTTTTAATTTAGGAGGTTCTTCGGGCGGTGCAAGACCCAAAATATTTGTTGGCTATAATAAAAGTACTGAGCAGTTAATTTATGGACAAAATAGCTTGCCTGAAAATAACGAGCATTGGATTATTAAATTTCCCTCTACTACAGATTTTCCTGATATTGCTCAGATAGAATTTGCTTACCATAAAATGGCATTAGCCGCAGGTATTCAGATGAATGACAGCCAATTATTTTCGGGAGCTTCTGGTAAAAAATATTTTGGAACAAAGCGTTTTGATAGAGTTGAAAACAACAGGTTGCACATGAGTTCTGCTTGTGGTTTATTGCACGATGATTTTAGGATGAGTACTATGGATTACGGGCATTTAATGGATCTTGCTTTTAATTTGGTTAAAGATGTCCGCGTTTACGAAGAGGTATTAAGGCTAGCAGCGTTTAATATTTACACGCACAATAGGGATGATCACAGTAAAAACTTTTCGTTTTTAATGGATAAAAATGGAAGCTGGTCTTTTTCTCCTGCTTACGATCTTACCTTTTCAACCTCATCACACGGAATGCATAGCACAATGGTGGCTGGAGAAAGTGAAAGCCCTGGAGAGCAACAACTTAAAGAATTAGCAAAAGATTTTGGAGTTAAAAACATCGAAGTAATTATTAATGATGTTAAAACTACTTGTTCTAATTGGATGACTTATGCTGAAAATGCTGGAGTAAAAAAATCTTCTGCAACATTGATTAATAAAAAAATTCAGAACTTGTTAAAAAAATAAGGCGTGTCATCTTCAGTACTCCACTGAGCGTATCCTAAGTGTTTACTGGGGATCTGATTTATGTAGAGTTAATTGGGAGATTCCGGGTCAAGCACGGAATGACGGTGTTTTTTTTTGATTTCAACCCTAATAAAATTAGGTTTTACTACACAAAGAACCACCCTCCTCAAATAATTTATCCACTCGTTTTTCCACTTCAACATCCTTAATTAAATCGGGAGCATGATGTGGTTTTTTACGGGCATCAATAATTAAAGGGCCATTACATCCCCAATGCTTATGTTCAGTAAAAGCATCCACACCATAAATATCATTGGCAGGGTTACTTCTTGTAAAGGTAGTCCATAAAAAGTTGTTTAAACTTTGTTCAATAAAATTGGCATCATCGGTTAAAACAATCAGCATTATTCCATCTAAATTTTCAGCAGCAAGAGAGGTGCTTAAAATTTTAATCTCTTTTTCCGTATTTTTGTAAGTTGTAAACGGTTGAGCATCCATGGCAATTACTCCAGGAATTACAGTTCCAGATTTTTCATCAGGATTAGCACCTAATAACGCTCTTTTTTTATCACCAACCGCAGCAATAACAACTTTACTACCTTGGTTAATTCCTGTTCCGCTATAATCAAGTGTATCTATAGTGGTTTTGGTTTGAAAATGAATATCTCTTGTCCAATCTACACGTTCTAAAATATGCGTAAAATAAGCTTCAATATTATCACAACTTAAACTAGGGTTGTCTGCTTTATTCGATATAAATAAATACTTGGCTAAACTCAATTGTCCTTTACCTAAAATATGGTTGGCAATGGTTAAAAGTTCTTGTGGCTGTTTAGTTTCTTGATAAGGTGTATAACGTTCGCTTCCTACTGCCAATAATAAAGGATGAACACCAGCTGCATCAACAGCATTTACTTCGTGCAATCCGGGTATTTCTGTTTTTATGGCAGAACCTGCTAATTTATGAATCAAAGCTCCAAATTGAGTGTCTTCTTGTGGTGGTCTGCCCACAACGGTAAATGGCCAAATAGCATCTTCTCTATGGTAAACTTTATGTACTTTTAAAACAGGAAATTCATGTGTTAAACTGTAATAACCTAAATGATCTCCAAAAGGACCTTCAGGTTTTGTTTCGTTTGGATGAATTTCTCCAGTAATTACAAAATCTGCTTCTGTAGCAATACAATAACCATCTACATAAGTGTGTTTAAAACGGTTTCCGCCTAATGCCCCAGCAAAAGTCATTTCCGATAAACCTTCGGGTAAAGGCATTACTGCCGCTAAAGTATGTGCTGGTGGACCACCAACAAAAATGGAAACTTTTAATGGTTTGCCCAACTCATTTGCTTTTGTTTGATGCACTCCAATTCCTCTGTGTATTTGATAATGTACCCCAATTTCTTCATTCAATTTGTAATCATTTCCATCTAATTGAATGCGATACATTCCTAAATTAGAATTCATTACACCTTCATTTGTTGGGTCTTCAGAATAAACTTGAGGAAGCGTAATAAATGCTCCGCCATCATCTGGCCAACATTTTATGAGCGGTAATTTATCTATGGTTGTTTCCTTTATGTATGAAGGTAAACCTAACACTTTTTTTGGTAAAGCGTTCTTTGCCATCAAACCTAAAGAGAAATTTTTAATAGGAGATTTTATCGCTTTTAAAGGGTCGTTTTTTAATTCAATGAGTTTCTGAACTTTCTTAAAAGTGTTTCTAAAAATAAACTCGCTTCTTTCTAATGTTCCAAAAAGGTTAGAAACTGCCATAAAATCGCAGCCTTTAATATTTTCAAACAAAACGGCTTTACCATCTTGCTCAAAAACGCGCAGTTGTATGGCTGCCATTTCTAAGTTAGGATCAACCTCTTCTTTTATACGTACTAGGTGACCATGTTTTTCAAGGTCGTTTACGCAGTCTAATGTACTTTTATAAATCA
>JBMYXB010000051.1:0-15923 GCA_049608005.1 Vicingaceae bacterium | reverse complement strand
CTTTAGAGCTTCTTTTATATTACCTAATTCAACCAAAGATATTGATTTGTTGATATATGCTCTTTTATGTTTATTGTCATAGTGTAAACATTTATTGTAATAATCAATAGCAGAATAATGGTATCCATATAGAGATTTAATATAACCAATATTATTGTAACCCATAGCTAAAGTAGAATCAAGTTTTAATGCTTTTCTATATTCTGCTTCTGCTTTGTCTAAGTAGTCATAATGTGAATAAGCGTCTCCAAGGTTAATGTAGCTTGCTGTGAAATTTGGGTTAAGTTTTATACTCTGTTGGAAGTCTTTAGCAGCAATTTTATAATCCTCTTCACTTCTGTCGTTTGCACCTCTTTTACTATAAACTACTCCACGATTATAATAACCTAAATAGTCTGTTGAATCTGCTTTAATTAGATTGTTCGCAAAGTTTAGGGCTTTTTCATATTGTTTATTTTCAAGGTAGCCGTTAAACTTATCCATTTCTTTTGACTCTCCAAATTGAGAAAATAATTTTTGTGTTGGAGAAATAAGGATGATGACTAATATAAAGTGTGATATTAATTTCATTTGATTTTGAACTGTAATGTTTGCTAACAACCGAATAAAGTGCATATGCACTTTATCCGCATTATATATTTTATGCTTCCGCTAGTTGTTTGTGTTTTCCTTTACTTTTTCTAATTCGTACAGAAACTACTTTGTATTCTGGACACATTGCTTCAGAATCATGTACATCAGAAGTTACGTTGTTTACCATAATTTCAGGAAAGTGGAAAGTTGTACTTAAAATTCCTGGGTTAACACCATCCGTAATCCAAGCTTCAATATCTACTTTTCCTCTTGGAGATTCTAAACAAACCATATCACCATCTGCTATACCATTGTTTTTAGCATCATCTGGGTTTATCCATAAAACATCTTTAGTATGTATTTCTACATTTCCTGTTCTACGTGTCATTGCACCACAATTGTAGTGTTCTAAATCTCTGTTGGTAGTTAATATAAAAGGGTAGTCCTTACCGTTCTGTAAGATTTCTTCACTTTCTCTAAATGCATTGTATTCAAATAAGCCTTTTCCTCGTTTAAATTCTTCGGTATGCAATATTTGAGTATCATTTCCGTCTGGTGCAACTGGCCATTGTTTACCATTAATGTCTAAGTTTTCCCAAGTAATCCCAGCAAAAAATGGTACAATTTGAGAAATTTCTTTTAACATTCCGTCAGGCGTATAATCATCTTGAGCATATCCCATACGGTTCATAATATCAATAATTATTTGCCCATCAGGTTTACAACCGGGTATAGGTTCTACAACTTGATTAACACGTTGCACTCTTCGTTCTCCGTTGGTAAATGTTCCAGATTTCTCTAAGAAAGAAGCTCCAGGTAAAATAACATCAGCATATTTAGCGGTTTCCGTCATAAATAATTCCTGAACAATAACCATGTCGGTATTTTCTAACGCTTTTATTACTTTTTGAGTATTTGGATCTGTTTGAACTACATCTTCACCAATAATCCAAATGGCTTTTAAATCACCATTTAAGGCAGCATCAAACATTTCAGGAATTTTTAACCCAATATGTTTAGGAACGGTAGCACCGTAAAATTCATTATATTTTTTATTTACTTCATCATTGGTAATGTCTAAATAACCAGCTCCTTGGTGTGGTTGAACTCCCATATCAGCTCCACCTTGTACGTTGTTTTGTCCTCTTAAAGGATTTACTCCAACACCACGTCTTCCAATGTTACCAGTCATTAGGGCTAAATCAGCAATTTGCATTACTGTAAATGTTCCTTGGCTATGTTCTGTTACTCCTAAACCATGAAAACTCATTGCATTTGGTGCAGAAGCATAAGCAATCGCTGCAGCTTTTACATCCTCACGATTTACTCCAGAAATTGATTCTAGTTGATCTAAATCAATGTTCATCAGTTCTGATTTAAATTCTTCAAAACCTTCCGTTCTGTTGGCAATAAAATCAGTATCTGCTAGCCCTTCATTAATAATGTAATACATCATCATGTTTAAAACAGCAACGTTGGTTCCTGGTCTTAATGCTAAATGATGGTCGGCATATTTGGCTATTTCAGTTTTACGTGGGTCAATTACTATGGTAACATTGTCTTGTTTCATAGCAAACTGTTTCAGTTTAGCTCCAGTAACAGGATGTCCAGCTGTTGGATTTGCTCCAATAACCATAATACAATTGGTGTCATTCAAATCATCAACCGAATTGGTTGCCGCACCTGTACCAAAAGTACGTTGCATTCCTAAAGCAGTAGGAGAGTGACAAACTCTTGCGCACCCATCAATATTATTGGTTTGAACAACTGCTCTAAAGAATTTTTGCATCAAATAATTCTCTTCATTCGGACACCTAGAAGATGAAATTCCGGCAATAGAATCTGGTCCAAAGTTTTCTTTAAAGTTGGTTAAGTTTCCAGTAATATGGTCATAAACTTCTTCCCAACTTACTTTTTCAAACTCTCCATTACGTTTAATCATCGGAGAATCTAAACGTTCAGGATGGTCGTAAAATTTAAACGCGTAACGCCCTTTTAAACATGTATGTCCTTGGTTTACCTCAGCATCATAAGGTGCTTGTATCGATAATATTTTCCCGTTTTTAGTAGAAACTTCTAGGTTACAACCTACACCACAGTAAGTACAAATCGTTCTTGTTTTTTCTGTTGCTTGTACCGATTTAGATTGGAATACATCAGAAATTGCATTGGTTGGACATGCTTGAGAACAAGCTCCGCAACTTACACAATCAGAATCCATAAACGATTCGTTATTTCCTTTTACAATGTGTGCATCAAAACCTCTGCCAGCCATACTTAATACAAATTGTCCTTGTACTTCATCACAAGCTCTTACACAACGGTAACAGTTAATACATTTCGATAATTCTGAACGCATATATGGGTGCGAAACATCTCTGTCTTGTCCTAAGTGGTTTTCTCCTTCGGGGTAACGAACTTCTGTAATACCAACCGAAGCAGCAACATCTTGTAATTCGCAATTACCACTAACCTCACACGTTAAACAATCTAAAGGGTGGTCGGTTAAAACCAATTCAATAATATTTTTTCTTAATTCTTGGATAGCATCAGAATCTGGATAAATAAAGCTATTTGGCATTACTGGAGTATGACAAGAAGCTACGGTTTTTGTTGAACCATTTTTTTCTAAAGCCACTTCAACACTACAAACTCTACACGAGCCAAACGCATCTAAGTTTGGTGCGTCACAAAGTGTTGGAATAATGTCTTCGCTAACTGTTCGTTTTACAAAATTTAAAATGGTTTCCCCATCTTTATATTCGTAAGGTCGATTGTTTATGTATGCTATATTTTCCATATTTCTAATAGATTAAATATCTAAGTTTTTTAAATTAAAGGTATATTTAGAACCTTCTCTTTTATAATTACCATCAAGCTGATCGGTAAGAATACCAATTAGTTCAGTGCCAAATTTATTTTCTGTTTCATCTTTTTCAATCCAAGTTCCGTTATCTAGATAACTAAATTCAAATTGGTTAAAAGAAGTAGGAGAGATTTTTATTTTAAGAATGTTTGTTGATTCATCATTAAAAGCATGCTTAAAAGAATTTGATATGAGTTCGTTTAATAAAAGTCCTAGAGGAACAATTGTTTTAAGCCCAATATCTTCAATTGTTATTATAATTTCTTTTTTTATTACGTTTGAATTAGGTTGTGTTGAAAGTATTTCATCAATTAACTCTTTTAAATACTTGTCAGTTTTAATATTAGAAAGTTCTTCAGCTTGATATAGTTTTTTATGAATAATTGACATCGTCATTATTCTATTAATCGCTTGATCAAATTTCCCTTGAGAGCTAAGTGGTAAATCAGATTTTTGTAGCCTTAATAAACTAGTAATAATTTGAAGATTATTTTTTACACGATGATGTATCTCCTTCATCAAAACTGTATTTTCTTTATTTTTTTGAACCAACTCGTTATTACTTTTTTGTTGTTGTTGTTCAGAATGCTCTGTTAAGATTAAAAATTGAGTAAGAAGATAACCAATTGAAAATAGAGCTAATAATATTTCTAGGTAATCGCCAGCAATTAAAAGTTTAGATTTTGGTTGAAGAATTTCAATGTGTTTGTTTAGTGTGAAAAAATAAAAGTACCCGATACCAGCAGCATGAATACCTAAGAATAATAGTCCGTATTTTCTTCCAAGGCCTATAAACGCTAACAAAATTGTTGCAGTAATCCATAAAAAATCTACAAAATGAGTAAAATTTAATACAAAGTTAATAGCAAGGTGAACAAGAAAAGTTCCGCTTATTGCATATACCCAAAACAGTGGTTTATAATTACTGGTTTTTTTTAGGTAAAAAAGACTGAAAGCTCCAACTGCAAGTGCTAATCCAGAAGGAAGAGCAGCTTCGAAACTGGTTAAGCTAAACATTGGTGTGAGAATTAAAAAAACACTAAAAAATACCAAAGAAATTCTCCAAGCCAACAAAAACTTAGCTTGATCGAAAAAAGATGGGTGTGATATATTTGGTGTTAAAATACTCATTCTATTAAGCGAAATAAGGTTTTAATTCATCATTAAAATATTGTAACGCATTTTTAACAGGTAATGGAATACCTCCACCATGAGCACATAAAGAACCTTCTTCTAATGTGTTTAGTAAGTCATTAAATAATTTCAAGTCTATTTTATAACCTTCGTTAATTGCTTTTTTAGAAAGTTCATGCCCTCTTTTTGTTCCTAATCTACAAGGGAAACATTTTCCACAGCTTTCATAAGAAGCAAAATCAAACAGGTGTTCAATATATTTCATCATAGAAAAACTTTCAGGGATACAAACTATTGAAGCGTGACCTAATAAGAAACCTTCATTTGAGAATGATTCAAAATCGAGGTTTAAACTTTCAATTTTTGATACTGGTACAATTCCACCAAGTGGTCCACCAATTTGCATGGCTTTAACATTGGTTTTAAATCCTCCACCTAATTCATTAATTACAGTAGAAAGGGGAGTTCCCATTTCAACCTCATACATTCCTGGGTTATTAAAGAAACTATCTAAACAAACTAATTTAGTTCCACTAGATTTTTCTGTTCCTAAGTTGTTGTATGCATCTCCACCATTTTTAACAATATGATAAGCAGCGGCTAATGTTTCAACATTATTTACAATAGTAGGTTTATTAAATAATCCTTGTTGAGTTGGGTAGGGAGGTCTTGTTCTCACTTCTGGTCGCTGGCCTTCAATAGAATTAATTAAGGCAGTTTCTTCTCCACATATATAAGCTCCTTGTGCTTTTATTATTTTAAAATCGAAAGTAAAACCACTTCCATTAATATTTTCTCCTAGTAAATTATTGGCTCTAATTTCGTCAATAGCATTTTGAACAATAGTTACCGACTCTGGATATTCTGCTCTGATGTATAAAATTCCCCATTTAGCATGGGTGCAATATCCAGCAATCATCATTCCTAATAAAACAGCATGAGGTTGCTCTTCTAGTAAATATCTGTCAGAATAAGCTCCAGGATCTCCTTCATCAGCATTACAGATTATAAATTTATCTTCACTGTTTTCATTTCTACACGCTTCCCATTTAAAGCCCATAGGAAACCCTGCTCCACCTCTTCCTCTAATATTCGATTTTTTTATTTCTTCTAATATTTCTGAAGAATCTTTACTTAACGCATCTTTTAACACTTGATAATGTTTGTCAAAACCATCATAAGATCTAGTTAATAATGCATTTCCATTTGTTTTAACTGGAAATTTATCAGCAGATTCTTTGATGTTAGCAATGTTACTAATGTCATTACCAGAATAATTGTTTCCATTTAAGTTGAAAGCACTATTTTCATAACATCTTCCCAAACAAGTCATGTGGCCAATTTCATCAGAAGTGTAATGTTTTTCTAATTCATTCTGAACATTTTCTTGCGTACCAGCACAAACACAGGCAGAACCATTACATACGTAAGCTTTTTTGCCTTTGTTTTCTGGTTTCATAAAATCATAAGCTGTAATGGTACCATAAGTATTGGCTTTTCCCATTAGAAACTCATCTGCTAATTCTGCTAATTTTTCTGTAGATGGAGTTCCTTCAGTAGCTGAAGCTTCTCCTAGTTTATCAAAAAGGTTATTTGTTATCCCTTTTTTACCTGATAATTCACTTAAATTTTTTGACATTCAAATAGATTTTGCCCTAAATTTAGCAATATTTACTTAAAGAGAATTAGTATTTTCGTCTAAATAAAAGAAATCCCGTATGACTAATAAAACTACAGAGTCCGATTCAAAATATAACCATCTAGAAAAGATGGAAATTGCTGATTTATTAGCAAACATTAACAACGAGGATAAAACTGTTCCGGATGCTATTGAAAAGGTTCTGCCAAAGATTGAAAAATTAGTTGAAATAATCGTTGATAAAATGAGTGCTGGAGGAAGGTTGTTTTACATGGGGGCTGGAACGAGTGGGAGGTTAGGCGTGGTTGATGCTTCAGAATGTCCGCCAACTTTTGGAGTAGAACACGGGTTGGTTATTGGTTTAATTGCTGGTGGTGATTCTGCCATGTGGAAAGCTGTAGAATTTGCAGAGGATAGCACCACTCAAGGCTGGGAAGATTTACAAAAACATAATATTTCGGATAAGGATGTGGTAATTGGAATTGCTGCCTCAGGAACAACTCCATATGTAATAGGTGCTTTAGAAATGTGTAATGAAAATGGGATTGAAACGGGATGTATTGTTTGTAATAATAATAGTCCTGTTGCTGCTGTTGCAAAACATCCAATAGAAGTTATTGTAGGGCCTGAATTTGTTACTGGTAGTACACGAATGAAATCTGGTACAGCGCAAAAATTGGTGTTAAATATGATTTCTACAACTGTTATGATAAAGTTAGGTAGAGTAGTAGGGAACAAAATGGTGGACATGCAGTTGAGTAATAATAAATTAGTTGATAGAGGAACTAAAATGGTGATGAATGAAACTGGAGTGAGTTATGAAGAAGCTAATGAATTGTTATTGAAACATGGAAGTGTTCGAAAAGCAGTGAGTGCTCATCAATAAAAAAATCCCCTAAGTAATACTTAGAGGATTTGAATTTCATTTTAAGTTTTGTTTACTGATAGCCTAATACAAAAACCATACAACCTCGTAATCCTTTTTCTTCAACTCCAGGTATAGTATAGTTTACATACATTTTTCTAGATTTTTCAGGTTTGAAAGCGTAAACGTTTTTACCTTCTTTATGGTCTAAACTATATAATAGTTTTCTTTTTTTATTACCAATTTTTTCGCTGTAGATTTCAATTTTAATATTCTCAGCTAAACCTTTAGTGTTAAATAAGAAAATATAATCTTCTCCCATAAAAAGAGGTACTTCTATTTCTCTTCCGTGAGCATTTGTTTTATACTCGAAAGTACTTGTTTTTGCAGAGTCGTATTTGTACCCAGGTTGTAATCCAGGTTTTAATTCTGCTTTTAAAGCTGAAGCATCACACCCTTGGTCTGCTTGAAAAGAAACAAGTGTGAAAGTCAAAGCGATAATTAAATAAGCTGATATTTTTCTCATAACTTATATTTTAGTTGATTTTGTAACCCATTAAGAATACAGCGCATCCATAAATACCTTCTTCTTGAGATTCTGGCATTATATAATTAATGTATAGAGGTTGTGGTTTTTTAGGTTCAAAAGAAAAAACATGTTCAGTTAAATCTCCATTATCTTTAACAGAAAATAATAATTTTCTATTTTTTGCAGTTTTTGGTTTGTCATAAATATGAATTTCAAAATTTGCAGGGAGAGCAGCAGTGTTAAATAACATTCTGTATTTCTCTCCAGAAAATAAAGGTATTTTAATTTCTTTTTCTTGTTTTTCTTGAGTTAATTTGAATTTACTGATGTTAGATGAGTCGTATTTAAAATCAGGACGTAATTCTTTAGATAATTCCTTTTTTAAAACTTGAACATCACATTCAGTTTTTACATTAGCAGCTACAGAAATAAAAAGTACAGCTATTAATGTTATGTATATTCCAATTTTATTCATTCGATGTAAATTATCCAATAATTTTTGCTCTTAAAGCTTTAATTTGTTCTCCTAATGTTTTTACTGCTTCATCATCTAACATAAAGTCAGCATCTGCATCGGCATATCCATTAAAAGTAGAATGTAATCCTTCTAAATCTGTAATAAGTTCAGCATATTCATTATCAGTATCATTTTGTTTGATAGATGCAATTAGGCTTTCTAAAATAACAGCTTGTTCAGATAAACGACTAATTAATTTTTCGTTTTTTTCACTCTCATTAACTTTAGTTCCTAAATATAAAGTTTCAATCCAAGCTCCTGCAAAAATTACAGAACCAGTATATCCCATACCATTTTCATCTAAATAATCGTCCATTTGCATTTGCAAATCAGCCATTATGTATGTTAAAGAATCTTCGTTTCCAACATTAGCTTCTAATCTTTCAGTAAGTCCCATAGACCCCATTATGTCAGTCATCCATAATTTTTCTGAAAGCTTACTTAACGTTGCTAAATAATCAATAGATTCTTGAGTTTGATTATTCATAATACAATAAGCCATATCAGCAGAATAAACACCGTAGTTTAATTTCTGATCATATTTAGTAGTGTAATTATCTACATTTTCTGGAGCATTAGTAACATCTCCAATATATGTTAAACCAGCTCTTTTAAATAATTCAGCAATTTGTAAAGGAGAAGGTAAAACATAATCCATTTGTTCAGTTTCTTCTTCCATTACAACTTCTTCAGTTGTTGCAACAGCTTCTTCAGTTGTTGCTTCTTGCTGGTCTCCACCACAAGCGTAGATTAAGCTTGATGCTGCAATTATTGTAGCGATTTTTATAGATTTTTTATACATAGTTTAAAGTTTGATTATTTTGTAAATTAATGGAATTTTTATGACTCTAGCAATTTTATGTTTGAATTACTCCAACATTATAAGGTTTCTCAATAGGAGCGTGGTTTGCAGCTTCAATTCCCATAGAAACCCATTTACGAGTATCAATAGGATCAATAATTGCATCTGTCCATAATCGAGAGGCAGCATAATAAGGAGAAATTTGTTCATCATACTTATCTTTAATAGTATTGAACATTTCAGATTCTTTTTCAGGTGTAATTTCTTCTCCTCTAGCTTTTAAAGAAGCAACCTCAATTTGTAACAAGGTTTTTGCAGCAGCAGCTCCACTCATAACGGCTAATTGTGCAGTAGGCCATGCAACAATTAATCTTGGGTCATAAGCTTTTCCACACATGGCATAGTTTCCGGCTCCGTAAGAATTTCCAACAATAACAGTAAATTTAGGAACAACAGAGTTTGCCATAGCGCTAACCATTTTTGCTCCATCTTTAATTATACCTCCGTGCTCAGATCTAGAGCCAACCATAAATCCACTTACATCTTGTAAAAAGACTAAAGGAATTTTCTTTTGATTACAATTCATTATAAAACGAGCAGCTTTATCGGCAGAATCAGAATAGATTACTCCTCCAAATTGCATTTCTCCTTTTTTAGATTTTACAACTTCACGTTGATTGGCAACAATTCCAACAGCCCAACCGTCAATTCTAGCAGTTCCACAAACTATAGTTTGACCATAAGCTTCTTTATACTCATCAAATTCAGAACTATCAACTAAACGGTTAATAATATCTTTCATATTATATGGTTTCTCTCTAGAATCGGGAAGTGTTCCGTATAATTCTTTTTCGTCAAGTTTTGGCTTTTGAGCTTTAATTCTATTAAAACCAGCTTTATCATAATCGCCAATTTTATCCATCATTCGTTTGATGCGATCTAGGCAATCATTATCATCTTTACATTTATAATCTGTAACACCAGATATTTCGCAATGTGTAGTTGCTCCACCTAAAGTTTCATTATCTATGGTTTCACCAATAGCAGCTTTAACTAAATATGATCCTGCTAAAAATATTGAACCTGTTTTATCTACAATTAATGATTCGTCACTCATGATAGGAAGGTAGGCACCGCCTGCAACACAGCTACCCATAATGGCAGCAATTTGTGTTATTCCCATAGATGACATGATTGCATTGTTTCTAAAAATTCTCCCAAAATGTTCTTTGTCAGGAAAAATCTCATCTTGCATAGGCAAGAAAACTCCTGCACTATCAACTAAATAGATAATAGGTAATTTATTTTCCATTGCAATTTCTTGAAATCTTAAATTTTTCTTTCCAGTGATAGGAAACCATGCTCCAGCCTTTACAGTAGCATCATTAGCAACAACAATACATTGTTTGCCACTAACATATCCCATAACACCAACAACACCACCAGAAGGACAGCCACCTTGTTCTTCGTACATTCCATCACCAACTAAAGCACCAATTTCAATACGGTCAGCATCTTTGTCAAGTAAATAATCTATTCTTTCTCTAGCAGTAAGTTTTCCTTTGCTATGATGTTTTTCAATTCGTTTTTTTCCGCCACCTAAATAAACTTGTTCTAGTTTTCGGTTTAAATCAGAAACTAATAATTTGTTTACATCTTCGTTTTTATTGAAAGCTAATTCTTCTTTTTTTGTCATGTCATTTTTTTTCGAAAACCAAAGATAAAAAAAAAGTAGAGTGTATTTATGGAATACTATTAATTATGCATCTAGTTTATAAATACCTTTGCATCTTATGATTAAAAACTACATTATAATATTCTTATTGAGTTGTTTTTCCTTGATAGCTAAATCTCAAGAAACAATAACAATTAAAGGGGTTGTATCTTCTGCAAATTCGAGTAAAGTTATGAGTGGTGTTCATGTTAAGGTAAATCAGCAAAATATAATTAGCAGAACTAGTACTGCTGGAGAGTATAGTTTAAATTTAAAGAAAAATAAAAGGATTGTGCTTGTGTTTTCTCATGTTGGCTACCAAACTATTTATGAACCAATAAATCTAGATAAAGATACTGTTTACTTGAATGTTGTACTTAATGAAAAAGTAGAAAATATTCCTGTTTTTGAAGTAGGAGGAGAGCGTAAACCAGTTGTTGTATTTAAGAGTGGTAAAATTAATGTGGCAGATTATGAGTTTTATGAAGATAAATACCTGTTTTTAGTTTATGGCAAAAAAATGAATAAGGACAGCGAAATTTATTTAGTAGATAAAAATGAACAAATAATTTCTAAACATTTTGTTCCTGGTGTTCCTGTGGAATTGTATTCCGATTATATGGGAAATATAAATTTGATTTGTAAAAAAGCCATTTATAGAATTGAAGTTCAAAATAATAAGGTGAATATTTATGAGCTGCCAATGGAGCATTTTAATAGTTTAATTAAGCCAATTGTAGATACTCTTGAAGGCAGATATATTTTTTCAGATTTTTTAAAACAGTTTCCTAAGTTCAAGTATTATGCTTTTAATTCTGAAGATACCAGTATATCAGTTATTAGGGAAATGCAACATAAAGATATGGCTTGGAAATACATGTGGGAATATGAGTATTTAAACAATGCTGACAGACAATTTGCTAAGCGTATGGCAGCCAGATTAAAAGGGTATGATAAATATGATGTTGCTGCTGCAATGACGGGATTTGCAAATGATTTTATGTATGAAACAGTTTATGCGCCATTGTTTATTGTAAATGATACCATTAATATTTTTGATCATTCTGAAAGTAAAATATGGAAATATATTAAGGATACTGTAGAAGTTGGAGCTATTGATATTTCTTATCATAAACCTAAAAAGAAGAATTCTTGGAAAAGAAAGTTAATTATGGATGAAGTAACAGGTGTTATTTATGGAGTTTTTCTTAAAAATGGCTATTACTATTTAAAAGAAATAAACACAAGTAATGGGAAGATTTTGTCAGAACGGAAATTGACTTATCAGTATGTTTCTAAACTTAAAATTAAGGATGGTTTTATTTATTATACCTACAAGCCCTCTCAGTCTTTATTAAAAAAGTATTTGTATAAAGAACATTATTAAATAGCGCAATTAAGGATGAAAGAAATACTTAAGAGAACCTATGCCGCTAATAATTTCATTCCAATTTTTAATTTCCAATTCAATTTTTACTACACCACATGGAGGCATATTACTGATGTGGTTTTCTGTTAGGTAGTTTGATAATTCTGAAATACTGGGGTTATGACCAATTATGGCTATTGTGTTTTTTGAATTGGGTAGGTGATTGGTAAATTCTATTAAATGATTTAGGGTGGTTTCGTATATCGATTGTTCAAACTGAATATCTTTAAAATTATAACTTATGTTTTGACAAAGTAATGCAGCTGTTTGCGATGTTCTTTTTGCAGAACTACAAATTATAAGGTCTGGATTAAATTTAAGTTGCTGTAATTTAAGGCTTATTTCTGTAGCATCTTTTGGCCCGTTATTGCTTAAGGGACGATTAAAATCATTAAAACCTGATTGATTCCAATCTGAATTAGCATGACGTATTAAATACAGTGTTTTCATGTTTAAATCTAATTGTTTTTCGATGAATGATAGTTTTTCTTCGATGAAAATTTGTTTTTAACGATAAGTTTTGTATTTTTATAGACGAATTAGGATATTTAATCGATATGATTGTTTTAGTTGTTTTTATATTAATTGCTGTAGCTGCTGTATTTTGCCTCAAAGGGGGTGGAGATTGTTATGGTAGTTTTAATTCGCCAATTAAAAATGAAAAGAAAGATAATACAATTGATAATGATTATTTTTTTTAGTGATAGTATCTTAAAATTTTAGATAGGTTTTAAGTTAGTAAAAAGAGTCTTTAAATTTTAAAGACTCTTTTTTTTATTAAACTATCTCAGCTCTATGAGGGATTAATGCATCCCTAACTGTAAATACTTCACTTTCCTTAACATTTAAAAATGCAACAAAATGAAATTCACTAATTTTTTCAACCCCTACATCAGATAATAAGAGTTTTTCTTTGATGCTGAATTCTTTTAGATGAATGATGTGGTGCTCAGCAGTTTTTTCTGCTTCATCGCCTTTAAAATCCCAAATTAATTTAATTGTTCTATTTTCCATTAAGGTGCACTAAAATTAGGGTTGTTAATAAAATCAGGATCACTTAAAGTTAAAAGAAATGCCTTTAAATCTGCTTTCTCAGTAGGTGTTAAGTTTGATCCTCCATTAGACTGAAGTTCCATTAAAGGGTCAATTGTAGAAGAAATGGTAACGCCAGTACTGTAATGATCAATTACTTCATCTAAAGTTTTAAATCGTCCATCATGCATATAGGGCGCAGTGTAGATTAAATTTCTTAATGATGGTGTTTTAAATTTTGCGTTATCATTTGGGTCGTTTGTTACATTTGCTCTGCCTAAATCAATAAAAGAAGCATCATTATCCATTCCATTATTGTGAAATAAATTATCTGTCCATAAAGGGTTGTTTGCCGTACCATGACAATGTGCACAATCGCCTCTGTCTGGATCATCAAAAATGGCAAAACCATTTATTTCTTGAAAAGTTAATGAGATTTGTCCCATTAAATATTTATCAAAACGTGAATTTGCAGAAATTAACGTTCTTTCAAATTGGGCTATTGCTTTTGCAACCAATATGGAATCAATTGTGCTGGTTCCAAAAGCTGCTTTAAATAATTGAGGGTAAACAGTTGTTGCTTGTAAACTAGCAACCGCGTTTGGCCAAGTATTATTCATTTCTACTGGATTGACAACTGGTCCTAAAGCTTGTACTTCTAAGCTATTAGCTCTTCCATCCCAGAAAAAATCTTCGTTATAATTCCAAGCAGCATTAAAAATGGGCATAGATTGTCTGTCTCCTTGAGCTCCTGTTATTCCAGTGCTAAATCTAGCGGTATCTGTAAATGCAAATTCTTGCATATGACAGCTTGAACAAGATTGTGTCCCGTCACCAGATAAAATAGGGTCATAAAATAATTTTCTCCCTAAAGCAATTCCTTCTACAGTTTGAGGATTATTTGCTGGTATAATAGGGGGTAATATATTTTGTAGAAAAATTTGAGGGATGTTTAAAGGAGCTGGGGTGGGCTTCCCATCAACTTGTCCAGTTGGGACAGGGTAAGTACATGTATTATCATCTTTTTTTGCATCAGGATTATAGTTCAGAGCTCTAGGGTCTGTACAACCTTCATCATTTTTTGAACAAGAAAAAAGTGAAGCACTAAAAGCTAATATGATTAAGTATCTTATTATTTTCTTCATTGTTTTAAATTAAAATTCAGCCAAAGCAATATTGCTTTGGCTGAATTAATTGTTTTTATTGTTGAGTAACTGTTCCTAAACTAAAAACACTAGGACCATTTTCTTTCATCATAATTTGTGCATTGTAATTAGGCATTAATGGAGCATGCATAGTGTTTAAATCCCACGTGTTAGGGTTTTTGTACCATTCAGCAATATTCATTTTAATTTCCATATTTACATTTGCTTTTTTAAGTGAAACTCCACCTAAATTAGCATTAAAGAAATTTTGCTCAAAATTACCCATACTTACTCTAGCAGTACCATGGTGGTAGGCATAAGTTGAGTCGTTCCCCATGTGTTTATATTTACCTTCCATTTGCATAAAATGGTAGCCACCACCTAGCATTCCTGGCCAATTCCAGCTAGCAGAATTTAAATCTAAGTAGTTTCCTGTGTTGTCTAAGGAGTCAAATCCAAAGTTAAAACTAACTCCAGTGTAATCTCCTACAGGAACATTTACGGTTGTTGCATAAGATAGATTTGTAGCATTGGTAACATCAACAAGGTTGTACCCATCGATTAAAACACTATCACCATTTGATTTATGTAATCTAATTTTTGAAATTAAGTATCTTAATTTTGAAATGCTTAAAGTATCACCAAATGCATTAACAAAGTCAAACTGATTAAAGTTTGAACTGCTAACAGGAGCGCCATCAAAGTTGTGTGTAAAATTAAATGTGATTTTTGAATCTGTGATAAATTCACAAGACCCATCATCTTTGTCTGCGTCTATATCGTAATTAATAGCTTCTGGATTAGTACATCCTTCATCTTTTCTACATGAAGTAAAAACTGATGCAGTAGCTAAAATAATTGCTGTTGCTGTAAATAATTTTTTAGTTGTCATAATATTTTATTGTTTGGTTAAAGTTAATTAAAAATAATACGCTAGTTGCGTAATAATTCTGTTTTTATTGAAAGGCTGATCGTCTAATAAGTCCTCATAATAAGGAGTGTAGTAAGACAATTCAACACTTAATTTATTGATAAAAAAATTGAATCCTCCGTTAAGAAAAACTACTTTTCCTCCAGATCCAAGCACTGGATTTTCATCTTGTAAATCGCGTTTACTTGTTTCTAGTGTAGATCCAACATAAGGCATTACTCTAAATTTGTTAGTAAAATTTAATAGTAAGAAAACAGTGCCATTTGCATTAAATCTATTGGCAAAACGAAAGCCATTTTTATTAGCTGTAGTTAGCTTATAGCTTACATTAGTGTTTAATCCAATGTTGTTTATTTTAGTCATATACTCTAATAAAAATATGTAATTAAAACTACCAGTTCCTGCCTGCATATGAGGGTCTAACTCTTCAATTGGAGCACCAAGTCTAGTATTGGCTTTAAACTCAGTTTCAATTCCGGTAATTGTACTTTTGTTATAGTTGCCAGTTGGTAATTCAATACCTCCTCCTGCAGTTAACCGATGTATAAATCTATTTTTTATAGAGTCGTTACATTTTTTAGAATTAAAGACGCGATATTTCATTACAAAAGTTGCATCTCCAATACCAGCAACATTAGTTGTGGTACTGTCATCATTTAAAATGTAATTATCAGCAAAATAAGTGCTTAAATTTAGTTGTAATCTTGGATTCAAATAAAAATTAGCAAATACATCATAGCTGTTATA
>JBMYXB010000050.1:0-16444 GCA_049608005.1 Vicingaceae bacterium | reverse complement strand
CAATAATTAATCCTAAACCAATAGCTGCCATTGCAATAGCAAAAAGTAGTTGGTTATCGCCAGAAAAATTAGCTGGTAAAACATTGTTTTGTATAAAAGGTACTGTTTCTCCGTGCGAGTTTATTCTGGTAGAAATGGTTTCTTTCCAAGGCCAAATTTTGTTTAACGAACCAATTAAAAAACCAGTTAAAATAGCAATGGTTAAATCGTGGTACTTTTTAAACATCCAACTTAAAAGCTTAGAAAAAGAAAGTAAGCCAACAATACAGCCCGCTCCAAAAACAGCAATTATGGTTAATTTTAAATCTTTAATAGAAGTTAAAACCAACTCGTAAGACCCTAGTAATAATAAGATAAAGCTTCCAGAAATTCCGGGTAAAATCATAGCACAAATAGCAATTGCACCAGAGATAAAAACAAACCAAAGTGCATTTGGGTTTTCCATAGGTGGGAGTAGGGTAATGTAAAACGCAACTGCTGTTCCTATAAGTAATCCTATAATTTTAGAACCATTCCATTTGCTTACTTTTTTACCTACCAAGTAAATACTGGCTATAATTAAACCAAAAAAGAAAGACCATAGTAAAACAGGATGATTGGCCATTAAGTAGGTAATCACTTTAGCTAAAGAAGCAATACTAATTCCAATTCCTAAAAAAAGTGCAACAATAAAATTACCGTTAATGTGTTTCCAAAAGCTTTTTAAACCTTCGGATTTTAGTGTTTTTAAAGCTTCAAAATTTACAGAATTAATGGTGTTTAAGAGTTCTTCATAAATACCTGTAATAAAAGCTATTGTTCCTCCAGAAACTCCAGGCACTACATCAGCAGCACCCATTGCAACTCCTTTTAAACTTATAAGGATGTAATCTTTAATTGATCTCATTTAGTTGGTAAGTTATTAAAGTTGTATAGTTAGTTGATAAGGTTATTTGCTTATGAGGTTATGAAAAAAAATGTGTTCTTCAATTATCAAGCTTCTATTTCAAGGTATTCGGTAACACCACCTTTAAGAGAATAAACGTTGTTCATGTTTAATTTACGCTCTAACGAATGGGTCATTGCTGCAGATCTTTTTCCTGTTTTACAACAAATAATTACTTGTTTAGTGGTGTCAATTTGGTCTAAAGAACTTAAAAAATTATCCATAGGAATGTTCGTTCCTCCAATGTTGGCATCTTCAAACTCGTATTCTTCTCTAATATCAATTAGTTGGATATCAGGACTATTTATTTTTACTTTTAATTCTTGAACAGTAATCGTATTCATCTTTTTTATTATTTGAATTTGGCAACAATTTCTTCTGGCAAAGAATCAAAAAAGGTGTCACCTCTTAATCCTAAACGTAAACATTCTAAAGGTATTACTTCGTTAAAAGCAATGTTTCCTAAATTTACGTTGGCTCCAAATTGTTTAATAAACCATACTTGTTGTGCTTTTTTAGGAGCTTCCCAAAGTATATTTTCAACTTTTACGTTAGATATAATTTTGTTTACTAAAGCAACATGGGCAGTTCCGTTGGGTCTGTAAATACCAACATTTCCACTCTCTCTTGCTTCGGCAATTACTTTCCATGATCCTGCTTCTAATTCTGTTTGCATCATAGAAATCCATTTAGCAGGGCTAATAAAAATACCTTCTTCTTTAGATCCAACTTCAGATAAAACGGTAAAATCTTTTGCTAAAGTAGCAATGTATTCACATTTTTTTTCTTGTGGCAATTCTATAGAACCATCAGAAACCTCACAAGTTTCTAACTTATATTTGTCTAACAATCTTCTATAGTCATCAAACATTCCTCTGGCAATAAATGCTTCAAACAATGTTCCTCCAAGGTAAGTTTTGATACCAGCTTCTTTATAAAGGTCTAGTTTTTTTTGAAAATCTTTAGTTACATAAGATGTTCCAAAACCAAACTTTACTAAATCTGTTAAATGTGCTGATGCATCAATAAAGTTTTCTGTTGCTCTCCAACTTAATCCTTTATCCATCATCATGGTTAATCCTGTTTCACGAGGAGCATTTTCCCTTTTAGGAATATGTGGTAATTCAAAATTCATTATTTTTTTTTAAAATTTTCTATCAAATCTACCACTTTAGGGTAGTTAATTGTTTCAGGATAAAATTCAATAATTTCATTTACTAAATCTTTATCACTTGTTAAAAGAATTGTTAGGTTAAGTAAGGCTTCGTCTATTTTTCCATTCATTAGCAAATATGCAACTAACCTGGCATAAATCAAGTTGTTTTTTGGTTGTGTTTCTAAGCCTGTATAAAGAGTAATGATAGCATTCTCAATGTTTTCATAATCTTTAATTACTTCTGCTTTATCCAACCAAATTTCTTCATTTTCGGCATCATATTCTACTACTTTATTATAGGATAATATAGCTTCATCAAACAAGCCGGTTTTCGCTAAAATATCTCCATAAATATACCAATACTCTGAGTTGTTGTTTTCTAGTTCTAATGCCTTCTTAATGTAAAATACAGCCGATTGACTTTTGTTTTCGGCTTCGTTAATTACTGCCATACCCGCCCAAGCATCTGCATGATAAGGATCTAACTTTGTAGCTTTGTAGTAACTAGAAATGGCATTTTTAGAGTCTTCCATTTTTTCGTAACACTCTCCGATATAATAATAAGTAGTAGCATCGGGCTCTTCGTAATTAAAGGTTTCTTTATAAGTGTTTATTGCATTTTCATATTGATCTAAAAGAGCTAGAGCATTGGCTTTGTTAAAATAAGCCGAAGCAAAATCTTCTTTAATGGCTATGGTGTAATCATAAGCATCAATGGCCTTTTCAAATAAATGAGCTCTACTAAAAGCTACTCCTAAATTATACCAAGCCGAATAACTGTAAGGATGTTCGTTAATAAACTCTTTAAAAAACTGGATGCTATTATCGGTATCGTTTTTTAAGTTATAACAAAAAGCCAACTCATATAAAACGGTTTCATTTTCAGGGTTTTCTTGTAATAATTTTTTAAGAAGATCTATTGCCTTATCAAATTCACTTAAATTCTCATATTCAAAAGCAATGTTAATTTTAATGTTTGCTTTTTCAGATTTGTCGTTAATTAATTTAAGTGCTTTATAATAGTTTTCTATGGCTTTATTGTGTTGCCTTAATTGGCTATGTATGCTTGCTTTAATAGAAAAAACATCAGCGTTAAACGGTTCAAGAGCTTCTAAATTATTTAAAATATTTAATGCTTTGTTGGGCTTATGTGTAGCTGCTAAAAAATGAGCTTTTTTTAACTTTAATGTAGTAGATGTAGGATGTTGCAGTAAAGATATATCAATTACTTTTTGAGCTTTGATGGCATCACTTTTTTCTAAATAATGATCTACTAAAATTTCAAACTCTTCTACATCAAAAAAATAACTTTCATTTTGCTGAAGCATTTTTTCAAATTTGTTTAACGATGCTGAGTAATCAGTATTGTCATTATATGGGTCAAATTTATCTTCCATCCTTAATGTAAAGTTACACCAATATCCTTTTCTATGCCTTTTTTTTAGCTTTATTATCAACAAAAAAATTAACATTTTACGAATCCAATTATAATAATTTTATTAGACTACTTTGATGTTAAAATAAAGGCTTAGCAATCCAAAAAAATTAATATTCATTTATTAGATTTGTTGCACTAAAAAAATAATAGTATGACGTTAATAAAATCAATTTCAGGAATTAGAGGAACAATAGGTGGGCAACCCAACGAAGGACTTTCGCCAGTAGATGTAGTACGATTTACATCGGCTTACGGAACATGGTTAAAAAGCTATTCTAAAAATGATGGTAAGTTAAAAGTTGTGATTGGTAGAGATGCAAGAATCTCTGGCGAAATGGTGACTAATTTAGTTATTGGAACCTTACAGGGCTTAGGAATTGATGTTATTGATTTAGGTTTAAGCACCACACCAACTGTTGAGGTAGCTGTACCTATGGAAAATGCTGATGGTGGAATTATTTTAACAGCAAGTCATAATCCAAAACAATGGAATGCCCTTAAATTATTAAACGAAAAAGGAGAATTTATTTCTGCTCAGGATGGTGCAGATTTATTAGCTATAGCTGAAGAAAATGCGTTTAATTATGCTGATGTGGATAATTTAGGGAATTGTACTAAAGATGATTCTTATTTAGAGAAGCACATTCAATCTATTTTAGATATGGATTTGGTAAATGTAGAAGCTATTAAAAGCAAAAATTATAAAGTAGCGATTGATTGTGTGAATTCAACTGGTGGAATATTTTTACCAGCCTTATTAAAAGCATTAGGCGTTACCAATATTATTGAATTGTATTGCGAACCAAACGGACAGTTTCCACACAACCCAGAACCTTTACCAGAAAATTTAACGGAAATATCAAAACAAATAAAAGAGCAAGGAGCTGATGTTGGTTTTGTTGTAGATCCTGATGTAGATCGTTTATGTATGGTTTGCGAAAATGGCGATATGTTTGGCGAAGAATATACCTTGGTTGCTGTTGCTGATTATGTATTGAAACATACACCTGGGAATACGGTTTCTAACTTATCATCTACAAGAGCATTAAGAGATGTAACGGAGAAAAATGGAGGTGAATATTTTGCATCAGCAGTAGGAGAGGTGAATGTTGTGAATATGATGAAAGCCAAAAATGCGGTAATTGGTGGAGAAGGAAATGGTGGCGTAATTTATCCTGAATCACATTATGGAAGAGATTCATTGGTTGGAATTGCTTTGTTTTTATCTCACTTTGCAACTTCAGGATTGGATTCTTGTACTGCTTTAAGAGCAACTTATCCGAATTATTACATTTCTAAAAACAAAATTGAATTAACTCCAGAAATTGATGTAGATAACGTTTTAGTTAAAATGGCTGAAAAGTATGCTAACGAAGATGTAAATGATATTGATGGAGTGAAAATTAATTTTGCTGAAGAATGGGTGCATTTACGTAAATCAAATACTGAACCTATTATTAGAATTTATTCGGAAAGTAAGTCTATGGAAGCAGCGGATAAATTGGCACAACAAATTATTACTGATATAAAAGGGTTTATTTAGGGGCTAGATACTATGATTAGTGATTTACATTTTTTAGAAAAACCATTAAGTAAACTTATTGAGGATTATAATGTTTTAGGAAAGAAGATTAATAAATTTATACAATATGTTGAGGGAAATTGGAAATATAACAAGTAACCAATAACCAATAACCAATAACAAGAAACGAGAAATAAGAATATGAAAGTTTATTTAGATAACGCAGCAACCACCGCAATGGATCCCGAAGTAATTGAGGCTATTATTCCGGTAATGCAAAATAACTTTGGTAACCCTTCTTCGGTACATTCGTTTGGAAGAAGCAGTAGAGCTATTATTGAAAAATCTAGGAAAAAAGTTGCAGGTTTTATTAATGCCAATCCCGGAGAAATTGTTTTTACAGGAGGAGGAACAGAAGCCGATAATATGGTTTTACGTTGTGCAGTAAAAGATGCTGGGGTAACGCATATCATTACATCAGCTACTGAGCACCATGCAGTTATAGATACTGCAGAATGTTTATCTAAAGAAAATACTTCTATTAAGTTAAGCTTAGTAAAGCACGATGCTAAAGGGTCTGTAGATTTAGATAGTTTACATCAATTGTTAGAAGAAAATAAAGACAGAAAAACATTGGTGTCGTTAATGCACGCTAATAATGAGATTGGAAATAAGTTGCCATTAAAACAGGTTTCTGTAATGTGCAGAAAATACGGTGCTATTTTCCATTCAGATACCGTACAAACCATGTGTCATTATGCGTTTGATGTGAGAGATTTAGACATTGATTTTATTACCTGTGCTGCACATAAATTTCATGGGCCAAAAGGAGTAGGTTTTTTATATGTGAATGAAAACATTCAAATTAAACCAATTATTACTGGTGGAGCACAAGAGCGAAACGTAAGAGCAGGAACTGAAAATATTATTGGAATTGTAGGTTTAACTAAAGCAATGGAAGTTGCTTATAGAGATTTAGAAGCACACCAAAACCATGTACAAGGTTTAAAAACGTATATGATAGAGCAGTTGGAAGCAATTATTCCTGGTGTTTCTTTTAATGGAGACCCTAAAGGAGATAGTTTGTACACGGTGTTAAACGTTCAGTTTCCAAATAGTGATATGGATGAGATGTTGTTGTATAATTTTGATATTGAAGGGATTGCAGTTTCTGGAGGAAGTGCTTGTTCATCTGGTAGTAATACTGGCTCACACGTGTTAAGAAACATTGGTGTTGACATGACAAAACCAGCTTTAAGGTTTTCATTTTCAAAAAACAATACCAAAGAAGAATTGGATTACACGCTGAATGTTATTAAAGAGCTTTTTGGGGTAGAGGCATAAATTAAACAAATGGAAAAAGGTGGATTTGTTTATTTGATTAGCAATTTTAACAGAACTACTATTTATATTGGTGTATTCAACGATATTGAAAGGAGAGTTTTAGAACATAAAATTGGTATTGGTTCAAAATTTTCATCAAAGTATAATCTAAAATATTTAATGTACTTTGAGGAGCATTCTACAATTAATGATGCTATTGAGAGAGAAAAACAGTTGAAAAACTGGCATAAAGAGTGGAAATGGAACTTAGTAAAAGAAGACAATCCCAATTTACTTGATTTAGCTGATGATTGGTATGACAAGGATATGTTAAATGAGAATATGGTTTAACTTTAGATTCTGAAACAAGTTCAGAATGACGATCCTAGAATAAGAGATGATATAAATATGAGGCGTCATCCCGAATTTATTTCGGGATCTTTTTGAAAGAAACAACATTATGAAAATTACATTTTTAGGAACAGGAACATCACAAGGCGTGCCCGTTATTGCGTGCGATTGTGAAGTGTGCTTGTCTAAAAATGAAAAAGATAAACGTTTACGTTCTTCCATTTTAATAGAGGAAAAAGGACAAACAATTGTAATTGATACAGGGCCAGATTTCCGACAACAAATGTTGAGAGAAAATGTACAGCAATTAGACGCTGTTGTTTTTACCCATGAGCATAAAGACCACATTGCAGGATTAGATGATGTTAGAGCATTTAATTTTAAGCAGAAAAAGGACATGGAAGTCTATGCAACTGCTGAAACTCAAGTGGCCTTAAAAAGAGAGTTTTATTATGCTTTTTTAGAAAACCCTTATCCTGGAGTACCAAAATTGAATTTGAACACAATTGATACTGCTCCTTTTAATATTGGAGAAGTTGAATTAACACCAATAAATGTGTGGCATTACAAAATGCCTGTTAAAGCGTTCAGAATAAATGACTTTACTTATATAACTGACGCCAATAGGATAGAGGCAGAGGAGTTAGAAAAAATTAGAGGCTCAGAAGTTATTGTAATTAATGCTTTGAGAAAATCAGATCATATTTCTCATTTTAATTTAGCCCAAGCAATAGAACTATTACAAGAACTAAAACCTAAAAAAGCTTACTTAACGCACATTAGCCATTATTTAGGATTACACGATGAAGTACAAAAAGAACTGCCCAATTTTATTCAAATAGCTCATGATGGTTTGGTGTTGGAGGTTTAATGAGAGGCTCTTAACCAACTTCATTTTATAAAATTGTTTTTTTTAATGTTCATCAGAAATATAAACTTTCTCTCCAGCTTCAATTCTTATATCTAAAAAGTTTTCTTTTGGAGGAATAGGGCAGTTGTAACCTTCTGTATAATGGCAATAAGGATTAAATGCATAATTAAAGTCCAATTGATAAGTATCTCCTTCGGGTTTAGATGCTTCAATGTATCTGCCACCACCATAAGTTTCAGCACCATTAGTTAAATCAGTAAAAGGTATAAAAATATAATCTTTATACTTTTCGGTTTTCATCAATTTTAGGTTCTGATAAATAGGAAGTTTAAAGCTTTTGTAACCAATTTTAAAGCTTAAAACGCCATATTGTCTAAATGCTTTTTTCTTGCCAGAGGAGGTTGTCATGGTAAACTCTTTACCAATTTCTTTTTTAAATTGAGCAGTGATGTTAAATTCAGGGTTGGGTTTATAGTAATTAAGGTGTTCAAATTGCATTGCCATTTTATTAGGTAAAATGGATGTTGCAGTATCTCCAAATTCCTTATCCATTTCTAAACGATATTCTTTTAGTTCTTTTAAATATTCTTTAGTGTTTTGTGCTAATAAAGATGAGGATATTAAAAGCAGTATGGTGGTTAGTGTTTTCATAATTCAAAGTTAATAAAATTAGTAACTGTGTTATTCTGGTTTTGAGCCAGAATCTCCTAATCGAGTAATAATCTTAAAAAGATCCCCAGTCAAGCTGAGGATGACATATTATTACTCTATAACAATTTTCATCCTAACTTTATTAGGAATAGTGTTGGTTAAAAATTCTACTGTACATGTTTTGGCTTTATGTTCTTTAGGGTTGTAGGTTAAATTTAGTATAAGCGGTTCAAAAGTTGGAATTGCTAAACCGGGTAAATCAATGGTAAAATCCTCACAACTAAAAGTAGCTGAAAATATTTTTAATGGAGCTTCGCCATTATTAATGATTTTGATTTTTTTATTAGTCTGCCCAACAGCTAAATTTATGATAGAATCTCTAAAAGTTAGTAACGGTAATTTTTCTAATTCAGAACCATCCATTGCAACTTGGTTGGTGTCATTAGCTTGTATGGCAATAATTTCTATTTTACGCTCTAAAGCAGCACTAGGACTGTAAACAGAGTTTCGTTTATCTTTTAAATCATCACTAATTGTTGCCGATTGATACTCGCCAAAAGGAACTTTAATAAATTCTAGTTGAGCTCCATTTTCGGCTGTTCCGTTAATGTAAGGTAGGAGGATTCCATTTTTATACTCACTTAAATAATTAATTAAACTAGAAACTCTACGTAAAGTTAAATTTACGTTGTAATCCGATTTAGAAAGTGGACTGGCAAAACCTTTTATTGTTAATGTTATTGATTTTCCATTCTCTAATTCTTTTACTAAAAGAGGGGTGAAGAGTGCTAAATCAGCAGCTCCTTTATCAATTTTTTCACTAAACAAATCTTCAATTTCTAGTAAGGCATCTTGTTTTGCCTCATTTTTTAATCCTTTAGAAAATTCTCTTTTATATTCATTGTAAAGTCGTGTGTAAGATTTATAAGTTTCTGTATAATTCAAATTAGTAATTGTATCTCTAGTTCTGGGGTTGGGATTGTCGTTATGAAAATATAACCTTACGGGCAAATATTTATTTAGTACTTCTAGTGTGGTGTAGAGTGGTTTTGTTGTGTCAGGTATGGTGTAAGTCCAAATATCATTACAACAAGTTTCTCCTTTTTTTGTTAAAGCTCCTTTTCTGTTGGATGTAATTAAAGCGGTTTTATTTCTGATGTTGTAATAAAAATCGTTGGTGCTGGTATTTATTGGAAAACCTAAGTTTTTTGGTTTAACGAATGTATTTAGCTCATATTTAGACTTAAAAATATCAAAACCACCTAAACCGAAATGCCAGTTAGAACTAAAATAAAGAGAAGTATCTTTTGGGTTGTAAAAAGGAGTTATCTCATCTTCAATAGTATTAACTAACTCTCCAAGATTTGCTGGAGGCATAAATTTACCAAAATCATCTTTTCTTGAGTACCAAATGTCCATTTGCCCTTTTCCTCCTGGGCGGTTAGATGAAAAGAAGATGACCTCTTTATTTTCTATTTCGGTAATAGAAGGTTGTGTAGAGGTGTAGCCTTCTATATTTAAGGCTTTAACCTCAAAAGGCGTTTCCCATTTATCTTCAGAATATTTAATGGCATAAATATCACAATTGTAACTTCTATCGCATTTGGTATAATAAAAAGTATTGCCTTTGGGGTTTAAACTACCATTGGCTATATTAAAGTTAGGTTCGTTTATTTTTTCGCTTAAAACAGAATCCAATTTCCAAACATCACCATTTTTGCTTCCTTTAAATAATCGTATTAAATACAATGAAGTATCAGTAATAATATAATCACTTTTCATTTTTTCATCTCGTAAAGAAGAATAAATAATGGTAGAATCGTTTAACAATGTTCCGCCTAATTCGCTGTTGTAGGTGTTAATGTCATTCCCTAAATTTTTAATATCTACCGGAATGGAGTCTTTTATAATTTTAAGAGCTTCTTCGCACGATTTTAACTCGTTCATTATTTTAAGGTAATAATAACCTTTTCTATCTCTAGTAAAATAACGTTTACTGCGTTTAAATGATTTTTTTGCAGCTGAATATTTCCCGTTGTATTTTTGCATCATAGCATACCAGTAAGGAGCTAAAGGGTATAATTTGCCTCTATCTTTTTTGTAGATGTAGTAATATTTTGCTTCTGCTTTATCATAATCATTATAACCCCTTAAGGCTTCGGCATATTTAAAAACGGTTTCTAAAACAGTACTATCTTGCTTTAAAGCTTTTTTATACCAAAGTGATGCTCCGTAATAATCTTTGTATTGTTCAATTAAATCATCGCCATTTTTTACCCAATCTTTTTCTGTTTGGGCATTTACAAAAAATGAGAAAAAGAACGTCATTGCGAGGTACGAAGCAATCTGTTTTAAGTTGAGATTGCTTCGTACCTCGCAATGAAGAAGATCTGTTAAACTTATATTCATATATAATCAGGACAATATTTGTAACGCCTCATATCTGGTTTATAACGCTGTATGATATAAATTAAAGAAAACTCAAAACCACCTTTGCGGTTACTCGCTACTTTTAAAGAAGAGAGATTTAAATCATAACTAACTCCGAAATGCAAATTATGATAATCTAAACTAGCATTAAAATACATGGCATCAGAATTTCTGTACCAAACACCGCCATAAACTGCTTTGTAATTTCCGTTGTTAAGATGATATTTTGCTTGCCCTCCAAAAATAAGTTCTTGAAACTTGTGTTGTTTTTGCCAGTTAATATTAGGTAAGGCATCTAGCTTTTCATTTACTTTAAACAAAGCATTTAGATTAACTGTGTAACGTTGGTGTAGTGGAATGTTTTCGTTAAAAAAAGATTGTTGAGGTTTAATAATGTTATGAACTGCAACTCCTGCACCTACTTGTTTTCTTATGTCAATAAGGTAATTCCATGCAATACCTCCGTGTAAGTTGAGGTAGGTTTTGCCATCGTTATTAAAATTTTCTCTATTTCCTAAGTTAGGATCGTAAGATATACCATTGTATTGGTTATCGAACTGTAAATTGTTGTAGTTGATGCTTCGTTGTGTAAATGCGGGTTGCACTCCAACACTTACTGTTTGTGTGGTATCTTTTAATCGGATGGAGTAAGTTGTACCTAAAGCAATTTGTAAGGTGCTGTACTGTCCATCTCCAGCTTTATCTTGATAAACAGCTAATCCTGTTCCAATAGGAGAATTAAAAATACGTTTGGCATCAACACTTAAACCGTAAGTAGAGTAGGGGGTTGTTACCGAACTCCATTGGCTACGTTGGTTGGCAACCAATCTAAACTCTCCGTTAAAACTACCAATTAATGCTGGGTTTAAATTTAATGGCGAATTGTAAAATTGTGAAAAGTGGATATCCTGAGCTTGAAGGCTCCAAGTTAGAAGACAGAAGATGGAAGTCAGAAGTGTTATTTTAATTCCCTTTTTCATTCAATCATTATAACATTATCTAATTACGGTTACATTTCCTTTATTAAAATACTCTTGCCCGTCAATGCAAGTTACTTCTATATGGTACACAAAAACTCCAGGGTCAACTAATGCTCCTTTGTATTTTCCATCCCAACCAAGAGATTGTTTGTTGGTTTCAAAAACTAATTCTCCCCATCTATCGTAAATTTTAAGATTAACTTTTTCTACTGTTTGCCCTCTTACAAAAAGCACATCATTTTCACCATCATTATTAGGTGTAAAAGCATTGGGTAAAAATACATTGGGATCGCCACAAAGAATTTCGTAAGCATAAATGGTAAGCGATTTATTAAATGAACAGTTACTTCCAATTTCGGTTAATTCTACAGTATAGGTTATTGTTGTTGTAGGAATAGGAGTAGTTGTAGGGTTAGGGTCTGTTGTGTTACTTAAAAAAACTGAGGGAGTCCAATGGTAAGTAAAACCCGTATTAGGAAGAGTGTGTAACTGAGTAGATGCTCCATTGTATAGCGTATCATTATCAGCAAAAACGGTTATGTTAGTAGGATCAAAACCAGAAACAAAAACGGTTGATGTTGATGTTTGAATACAACCGTTAAAATTTTGAGCAGTAAGCGTATAGGTTGTAGTAGAATCGGGATTTACATTAGGATTGGCAGAGTTTGCACCACTTAGTATTTGTGATATAGGCTCCCAATTATAGGTTAAATTTTGTAATGGAGTTATAATAGTAGATAGGGAAGTGTCTTGTCCTTCGCAAATTGCTCCATCTGGAGTGGTAATTTGAAATCCTATATAGTTTACCAAAAAGCTATCAACAGCTGAACAAAATCCATTACTAGCCATAACATAAAACCAAGTGTTATTGGTAATGGAAGTATGGTAATTAGTAGCTAATAAGTTGGTGTTTAGTGTGTCGGTAAACTGGTTAGTGCTTGACCAAATAATTGAAGTAGGTGAGCCAGAAAGTATTGAAATAGAAAGAGTTGTTGTATCACAAATAGATGATGTGTTACCTCCACTAATGTTGACTGGAGGTATAACAGTAAGTAATAAAGAATCATTAACAGTACAACCAAAACTATTTTGCACATTTACATAATAAGTTGTGTTTGAGGTTGGATTAACAGTTGGTGTGGCGGTGTTTGCTCCATTAATTATTGAGTTTATTGGAGTCCAATTATAAATTAAGTTTTGATTGGAAGATGTGCTTGAGCTTAATGTTATTTGTTCGCCTTCACAGATAGTATTGTTTAATGTTTGAATAGAAAATCCAGGATAATTAATTAAAAAACTATCTACACCAAAACACTCATTATTACTTGCCATAACGTAATACCAAACGGTATCATTAAGATTAATTAATAAGGAAGAATCTAAAGGATTATTATTTAAAGTATCAGTAAATTGGTTGTTGGTTGACCAAACAATTTGGTTAATTGGCCCAGTTGTGTTAATTGATAATGTAATTGTATCTTCACAAGTGGTGTAGGTATTTCCTCCAGATACTGTAACAGGAGGGTCAACCACAATGGTTTGAAAAGCAGTATCAATAGTGTTACAAATAGAATCTTGAATTAATAAACTCACATAATAAGTGCCAGGAGTTGTGTAAGTTCTAACAGGACTAAAAATTTGCGAAGTAGTATCTCCACCACCAAAATCCCACAAATATGTATCGGAATTATTACTTGTATTGGTAAAAGTTACATTTAATGGAGCACATCCCTGAAATTGATTAACAGAAAATGCTGCTTTTGGAAGTATTTCAAAATCAAATTTAAAAACTCCATTGTTACAATTGCTACTGTTGTTATCGTTGGATACTACTCCTGAAGTGGTAGGAAAATCTTGATCTCCACCACAACCTGCGCAAACCGATTGATAAATAATTCCATTTTTATCAAAACGGCTAGTTCCTCCATCAACATGTTCTGCAGCAGTAGGGCTACCGTAATATATTCCAAATAATTGCGATTGTAAATCTCGCTCAAATACTGTTAAATAAAAGTTGAATCCATCGCTAGAGGTTGTTTGTATTACATTTCCAGTAGCAGAAATTATAGCATTAGTTGTTGTTCTCATCCCAGTTAAGGTGCTTCCACCTAAAATATTACCTCCCCAACCAGAAGCGTAAATATTTTGGCATCGATCTACTAAAAAAGCAGTAGGAGAAAATTGAGCATTAACATTTCCATTTCCAAAAACAGTTGAATAGTTAATAGTACTTAAATTACTATCCATTTTTATGATGAATGAACCACTATTTGGATCTAAATAATTAGCATTAAAAATAGGAAATGCTCCTCTGGTTTGACCGAGAGCATAAACACTCCCAAAACGATCGAGATCAATAAAATAACATTGGTCATATTCAGATGTGCCAATATAGGTGGCTGCGAGTACAGAACTCCCATCACTTGCTATTTTAGCCAAATAACCATCCGCTTTTCCTCCTTGGTAGGTTTGGTTTAAAGTACCAGTAGTTATTGGAAAACCAGCAGAAGAAGCTGTACCTCCCGAAACATAAACTACATTACTGGTGTCCACTCGTATTCCGTAACCAGCATCTACGCTATTTCCACCAATGTATGAACTCCAAATAAGATTAGATAAGTTGTTGTCTAACTTAAAAACCACTCCATCTTGATTTCCATTTAAATTGGTATCAAACCCATTGGGTGTAGGAAAATCTGATGATCTTGAAGAGGAAGTAACATAACAATTGTCGTCTTTATCTAAAAATATTTCTCCTCTATATTGATCTCCGTAATTAAATTGTAATGAATCATAAGCAGGACTTACAGAAACATTTACATCACTGTGGTTAACACCATCATTAGCACTTCCACCTATATAAGTAGAACCCATTAACGATGTTCCTGTATTATTTAATTTGGCTACATAAATATCAGTTCCGTTATTAAAGAAAGTACCATTGTTAACAAACCTTAGTAAAGCCCCGCCATTAAATGTATTATCGTAAGCATTGTTTGTTCTCGGAAAATCTAAAGAACTTGTAACTCCGTAAATATAAAGTTCATTGTTATCATTGGCAATCATACTGTGTACAGTTTCTGCTTCTAAACCACCAATGTAAGTAGAGTACATTAATGTAGTTCCAGTTGAGTTATATCTGCTAATTACAACATCAGTAATTCCTTGTGATGGAGTTCCTTCAAATGTGGCATCATAAGCTCCAGGTGTTGTAGGGTAGCCCGAGTTAAATGTTGTGCCGCCAGCAAATAAGCTTCCGTCATTTCCGTAAGTTGCTGTCATTCCAAAATTATCGGCTGTAGAGCCAGAATAACTGGCAAATACTAAAACAGGATCAATAACTAAAGGAAGGGATTTATCATATTTTCCGACAGAAAAAGAAACAACATTATTATTTAACACAAACTGACAAGGAATTTCTTTTTCTTCGCCATTAATAAGTTGGTAAGCATAAGGTTTTTCTTCAATTATCTGCCCTAAAGTAGTTTCAATAATTAACTCTCCTTTTCTGTTAATTTTTATTTTATCCTGACCAGCATATTTTATTTTAATGTTGTTTTTACCACTTGGGTTAATGATAAAGTCATATTTTAAATGCCCTTCTTTTTGATAAACCCTTAAATCAGTGTTGTTATAATAGTTTACATATTTAATATCTGCATAAGAATACGCGTTAGAAACCCATTTGGATTTATCGTTACCTAAAAAATAGTTGGTGTATTCTTTTGATGGAATTTTCTTTTCAATTTTAAAATCAGGGTTAGTACCAATAAATTCTGCCCAAACAACATGTTGTTGCACAATTTCTTTTTCGGTAGCTTTAAAATTAGCATGTAGGTTAGGGGATTTGGTAAATTGATAAGAAATTTTGTTGTTTTCTAACCAAATTTTGCCTCCTGCAACATCACTTTTAAAGTTAACTTGTTGTGGCCATTGGCCTTTATTTTCTACAAATTTTACAGCATTTTCATTTTTATGTGCATAAGTAATGCTTTGTATAAGTAGTAATAAAAAGAAAAAGTATCTAAGTCTTAATTTCATAAGTAGTGTAAACTTAATGAATATAGCTTGCTTCACAAAATGCAGCTTGTTGATATTTTAGAACAAATTATTCTTGTATGATGTTTAGAATGTACTTACTTTTGAGTTTTATTTAGATTGATTCTAAATAACATGATAGATATTTTAATAGCAAATAACAACCAAATAGCCGGAGAAGGGCTAAAAACGATCATCCAATCTAAAATGGGTAATCGTGTTTTGGGTATTGCTAATTCTATCGATCATTTAACCAAACAATCATCAAAATATTTTCCAGATATTGTTGTGATAGATTATTCTTCGGATGTTTTTGGAGTACAAGCTATTAAGAAAATAAAAGAAATTTATAGGGATTGTAAAATTTTAGCAATTACCGATAAATTACCAAAAGCAACAGTTTACAATGCCTTAAAAAGTGGAGTAGATAGTTATTTATTATCTGATTGCGAAAAGCCAGAAATAATGGATGCTTTAACAGATACTTATGCTGGTAAGCAGTTTTATTGCGGAGAAGTGATAGATATTTTGGCTGACGGAGATGATGCCAAAAAACAAGGTTGTTCAGGTATATCTTTATCAGAAAGAGAAATTGAAGTAATTAAATTGATTTCTGATGGTTTTTCGAACAAAGAAATTGCTGAAAAAATATTTTTAAGCACCCATACTGTAAATACTCATCGTAAAAATATTATGAATAAGTTGGGTATAAAAAACACCGCAGGTATTGTTATTTATGCCTTTAGAGAGAATATTATT
>JBMYXB010000049.1:0-16479 GCA_049608005.1 Vicingaceae bacterium | reverse complement strand
TCTAATTTTACAAAGATAAAAAGGAGTATGGTAAACGACCATAACGAAGAACCTCCATAACTAATAAAAGGCAGCGGAATTCCGATTACTGGAGCCAACCCAATAGTCATTCCGATATTTATTAAAAAATGGAAAAACAAAATTGATGCAACTGAATACCCATAAATTCTACTAAAAATAGATCGTTGTCGTTCCGCTAAAAAGAGTATCCTCAAAAACAAAGCAATATATACACAAACCAAGAAGAATGTTCCTAAAAACCCCCACTCCTCACCTATGGTGCAAAAAATAAAATCGGTGCTTTGTTCTGGTACAAAATCAAATTTGGTTTGAGTGCCCTCTAAAAAACCTTTACCTGTAAAACCACCAGACCCAATTGCAATTAAGGATTGTTTAATGTTCCAACCATTACCTTGTCGGAGCTCTCGTAAACTATAACGTTTTGCTCCAATATCATCTCTTAAGCTTTGTTTTTTTTCTTTAGAAACTCCTTCAGCATCTCTTTCTATTTTAAGTGCTTCAATTTGTTCTACCAGCTTTTCTTCCTCTCCTAGCAACACCGTAATTCTTGTTCTTTGATGTTCTTTTAGTACCTTATTAAAAGTAAAATCGATACTAAAAATGTAAAAACAAGTAAGCACAAAAATGCCTATTCCTAAATAGTGTTTGGCCTTACCTTTCATCTCTTTTCTGGTTACTAAAAAAGCAATTAAGCAAAAAAGAGAAGCCGCTATTCCGTAATACAAAACATTAGCGTTTAACTTAAAATAGGAAAAGGAAAACATTAATACAGCAAATGCAACAACGGATATAAATGTAGTTTTTACATCATATTTTAATAAGGTATAAATTACGATGTAAGCAAAAAAGGCTGTTACAATAATATTTACTGAGCCAAATATTAATGTTAAAACAAAAACCAAAATAGCTAAAATTCCAAATAAAAGTATGTTACCTGACAACCCTTCTCGGTATAAAACAAAAATAAAAGCAGCATACACTAAAGTAGAACCAGTATCATTTTGTAACAAAATTAAAACTGCGGGCAAACCAATTATTACCGCTGCCATTAGTTTAGTTTTAATATCTTTCATATTAATATGAAGTGTAGAAAGGTATTTTGCTAGGGCTAAACTGGTTGCAAACTTAGCAAACTCTGAAGGTTGCAATTTAAAGCCCCCTAAACGAAACCATGATCTTGCCCCGTTGGTTTCTACACCAAATAAGAGTACTCCCACTAAAGCAACCATAACAACAGCAAATATTGGCATGGCAAACGAGGTAAAAAACTGACTATCAACCAAAAGAATTATATAGGCAATAATTAAAGCAAAAGCTATCCACATTAATTGTTTACCGTACCGTTGTGTTATATCAAAAATACTATGGTGCTCTTCGTTATAAACTGCCGCATAAATATTTATCCATCCAACAAAAATTAGCACTAAATAAAGACCAATTATTGGCCAATCCACTTTGCTTAATATGTTTTTATAGCCTCTCATTTTGTTGCTATTCCGTTTTCTAAGATAATGGCATCTAAAATTCGCTTTTCTTTTATTTTATTTTTAACCGAAATACTATCTGTTAAGTATTGTTCTATCATTAAACTTGCTATAGGTGCTGCCCAAGTTCCTCCACCTCCAGCATTTTCTACATAAACCGCAACAGCAATTTTAGGGTTTTCTTTAGGTGCAAAAGCAATAAAAACAGAATGATCTTCTCCGTGCGGGTTTTGTGCTGTACCTGTTTTTCCACAAACAATTATATCCTCATGTATTCTTGCACGTCTTGCTGTTCCTCCAGGTTCATAAACAACTCCATACATACCATCAACAACTGTATTAATGTGTTTCTGATCAATATCTACGCTATGCTTTTTCTTAAATTTTTGAGGAATAGTATCTGTATTTTCTACCGCTTTAATAAAGTGAGGTGTGTAAAAATATCCTCTATTTGCAATTGTTGCCGATAAGTTTGCCATTTGCAAAGGAATTACCCCCATTTCTCCTTGTCCAATACTTAACGAATAAATAGTAGAAAATGCCCAACGACCTTCACCGTACCAACGATTATAGAATCCTACATCAGGAACATAACCACTTTTAATACCAGGCAAATCGGTTTCTAATTTACTCCCAAACCCAAACTTCTTAATCTGTTTTTCCCAAATACCAAGTCCTAATTCACTATCTTTAAAAATACTTTTATCCTTTTTTTGTTGAATTAAGCGTTTAAAAACATGATAATAATAAGGATTACACGACATTTTTACTGAAGCAGCAACACTACTTGCCGTAGGATGATTATGGCACCCCACTAAAGCCTTGTTACATGCAAAACTTGAATGTTCAGAAATAACACCTGCCTGCAAACCAACCATAGCCTGTACTGTTTTAAAAATTGATCCTGGAGGATATTTTGCCATTAAAGCCCTATTAAATAATGGGTTTAAAGTATCTTTACTAAGTGCTGGGTAATTTTTTCCTACTGCTCGTCCTACCAACATATTAGGATCATAATTTGGTGCTGAAACTAATGATAAAATTTCTCCTGTTTCAGGTTCAATCGCAACAATACTTCCTTTTTTATTTTGCATGAGCAACTCTCCGTATTCTTGCAAAACAATGTCTAACGTTGTTTTTAATACAGAGCCAGTAACGGCAACAGTATCTTTTTCTCCATCTTTATAACTTCCTTTTGCTCTATTATGAACATCTACCTGAATCCACTTTACGCCTCTTGTTCCTCTTAAAATTTCTTCATAAGAATATTCTAACCCACTTTTACCAATATAATCGCCAGAACGGTAATAAGGTTTTTTTTCAATAACCGATTGATTAACTTCTCCAATATAGCCTAAAATATGAGCTGCACTGTTTCTTGGGTACTTTCTTAAGGTTCTGGTTTGCACAAAAAAGCCTGGGTAATTATACAGTTGCTCTTGAATTTTTGCATAAGAAATAGAAGAAATTTCTTTTAAAAAAGTAGAAGGCTTGTACCTTGAATACTTTTTTGCTTTAGCAAGTTTTTCTATAAAATCTTCTTTTTCAATCTCTAACAACTTACATAAAACTAAGGTATCAAATGCTTTTACTTGTTTGGGTAAAACCATTAAATCGTAAGCCGCCTCATTATAAACCAACAACTCTCCATTTCTATCATAAATTAAACCTCTTGCAGGGTATTGTATAATTTCTCTTAATACATTATGTTCAGATTCTGATTCGTATTTACTATCTAAAACCTGTACATTAAACAGCCTTGCAATAAAGACAAGCCCTACAACCAAAAAGATTATTCCAACAATAAATTTTCTGTTGGATAGATTCATGTGGTTGTGGTTGATTTATAATTGAATAATTGTACAATTAACACTAAAACTAATGTAAAAACAATGCTTGCTATTGACCTACCAAGCGTATAAAAAAACTGACTTAATTTAAACGATTCGATATAAAATAAAAACAAATGATGTATTGATATTAAAATTAAGGCATACAGCAAATACCAAGCAATACCCATATCTTGTATTTTTGGTTTTGAATTAAATTCATAGCCACCTCGCGGAGCAACTAATTTTAACAAGTATGTTCTTGCAAATGCCATAACAAGCGTAGCTATAGTATGCATTCCTAAAGTACTTGTAAATGCATCAATAAAAATTCCTAAAATAAATCCTAAAATAAGCACTGCCCAATTGGGTGTTTCAAAAGGTAATGCTAAAATAAAAATTACATATAAAAAAGGTACTACATAGCCTCCAAACTCTATGTTATTAAGTATTAACCCTTGAAAAAGAACTAATACCACAAAAAGACCTGCATATTTTAAAACACTAAATATCATTTAATTCTTCTAATTTTTCTTGCTCCTCTTTCATTAGAGATTTGACAATAAACACATGAGAAAGCTTTTTATAATCAACCGACAATTCTATTTCAATGTTGTAAAAATTATCGCCATCAGGCAAATTAAAATCAGACACAACACCTACTAGTATTCCTTCTGGAAAAACTGAAGAGTAACCACTTGTAATTATTGTATCTCCTTTTGTTAATTTAACATGATTGGGTATATCTTTTAATTGTGCTATTCTGTAATTGCCTAATTCCCACACCAACGACCCTATGTATCCTGATTTTTTAATTTTTGCACTTGTTGCATTTTTTTCATGCAAAACAGACATTACTGAACAAAAGTTTTCTGAAACATTTTTTATTGTTCCAATAACTCCGTTTGCAGATATTACCCCCATTCCTGCTTCTATTCCATTAATACTTCCCTTATTAATGGTAATATAATTTTCTCTTTTGTTGGTAGAGTTGTTTATGGCTTTTGCAGATGTATAAACGTACTTTTGAGAATAAGCAGTATCCGATATTGTTACTGTATTTCCAAAAACTTTAGAAAACGTTGTTATTTGGGTAGTTTGTAGTTTAGCATTTTGCTCTGCTAACTCAGCATTAACCTCTTTAAGGTTAAAATAATCATTTACATTGTTGATTGTTTCATACAGATTTCCAATTAAAAAATTAGAAGAATTAAAAAACTTAGAATTTTGATAATTATTATTTTGAACCAACAAAGAAAAAGATACAAAAAGTAAAAACAGAAATAAAAACAGGAATGAATTTTTAGATAAAAATCGTATTAAATTCCTCATTATTCAACCCTAATTTATTTAGTTTTTAATTAAGAAAGGGAACTTGCTTACGTTTTTAAGTGCCATTCCTGTTCCTCTTGCCACACATCTTAACGGGTCTTCGGCAATGTGTACTGGTAATTTTGTTTTTGCAGAAACACGTCTATCTAAACCTCTTAACATAGATCCTCCACCAGCTAAATACAATCCAGTTTTATAAATATCGGCAGATAATTCTGGTGGAGTCATTTCTAAAGCACTTAAAACTGCATCTTCAATTTTAGCAATAGATTTATCTAAAGCATGTGCAATTTCAGAATAAGAAACCACAATTTCCTTTGGTGTACCAGTCATTAAATCTCTCCCTTGCACGGCATAATCTTCTGGCGGATTGTCTAATTCGGTAACAGCAGATCCACACTCAATTTTAATTTGTTCAGCAGAACGCTCTCCAATTAAAAGGTTGTGTTGTCTTCTCATGTACTCCACTATATCATTGGTAAAATCATCTCCCGCAACTCTAATAGATTTATCACAAACAATACCTCCTAAAGCAATAACGGCAATTTCTGAAGTACCACCTCCTATATCAATAATCATGTTCCCCATAGGCTCTAACACATCAATACCAATACCAATTGCAGCAGCCATTGGCTCATGTATTAAATAAACCTCTTTACCTCCGGCATGCTCTGCAGAATCTTTTACTGCTCTTTTTTCAACCTCTGTAATTCCTGAAGGAATACAAATAACCATTTTTAATGAAGGAGTAAATAAAGGTTTTTTATCACTCATCATTTTTATCATCCCTCTAATCATGTGTTCTGCAGCATCAAAATCTGCAATAACACCATCTTTTAATGGTCTAATCGTTTTAATATCTTCATGGGTTTTTCCATGCATTTGCATCGCTCTCTTTCCAACAGCAATAATTTCGCCAGTCATTCTATCTTTAGCAACAATAGAGGGTTCATCAACAACTACTTTATCACCATGAATGATAAGCGTGTTTGCTGTACCTAAATCTATTGCTATATCTTGTGTTAAAAAGTTAAATAATCCCATCAGTATTATATTACGGAGTGTATTTTATGAATAAGGTAAATGTACCGCTTAAAGTTTTAAATTAAATTTATCAAAATTAAAATGATGAACATTAATTTGTTAATGAATGCAGTTGCTGTTTAATGTCTAAAATGACGAATTCCTGTCATTACCATTGCCATATCATTGGCATCGCAATAATCAATTGACAATTGATCTTTTATTGACCCTCCTGGCTGAACAACAGCAGCAATTCCTGCATTTTTAGCAATTTCTACACAATCAGGAAACGGGAAAAATGCATCAGATGCCATTACTGCTCCATTCAAATCAAAACCAAAAGCTTTGGCTTTTACAATGGCTTGGTTTAATGCATCAACCCTTGATGTTTGCCCTGTACCACTTGCCAACAATTGCTCTCCTTTTGCAAAAACAATGGTGTTAGATTTAGTATGCTTTACCAATTTATTGGCAAACTCTAAATCATTTACCTCTTCGGCAGTTGGTGCTTTTTTTGTGATGGTTGTAAAATCATTTGCATTAGCAGTTTTAGCATCCTTATCTTGCTCTAAAACTCCATTTAATATTGTTCTAAATTGTTTTTTTGAAGTTTTAACTTCTTTCTGAACCAAAATAATTCTGTTCTTTTTTTCTTTTAAAACAGTTAATGCTTCAGCAGCATAACCTGGAGCAATTACTACCTCGCAAAACAATTTATTAATTTCTGTAGCAGTAGCTAAATCTATTGTTTTATTGGTAATCAAAACGCCACCAAAAGCAGAAACAGGATCTCCAGCCAAAGCATCTGTCCAAGCCTCTAACAACGTATCGCGAGATGCTAACCCGCAAGCATTGTTGTGTTTTAAAACTGCAAATGTTGGTTTATTTGGAAATTCTGCCATTAAGTTTACTGCAGAATCAACATCCAATAAATTGTTGTACGATAATTCTTTACCGTGTAACTTATCAAACATGGCATCTAAATCGCCATAAAAAGTTCCTTCTTGGTGTGGATTTTCTCCGTATCTTAAAGATCGAGCTTCTGTAATACTTTGCTTAAAGAATTTTTCTTCATCATTATTAAACCAATTAAAAATAGCGGTATCGTAATGAGATGAAACATTAAAAGCAGATTTTGCTAAATACTTTCTATCTTCTAAATCAGTCAGTCCATTTTTCTCATTCAATAAATTCAATGTATAATCATACTGTTCTCTTGAAGAAACAATTAACACATCCTTATAATTTTTTGCAGCAGCTCTAATTAAAGAAATCCCACCAATATCAATTTTTTCAATAATATCTTGCTCAGCCGCACCCGAAGCAACCGTATCTTCAAAAGGATATAAATCAACAATAACCAAATCTATTTCAGGGATCTCAAACTCATCCAATTGAGCAACATCACTATCCAACTCTCTTCTACTTAAAATTCCTCCAAAAATTTTCGGATGCAACGTCTTCACTCTACCCCCTAAAATTGAAGGATAAGAAGTTAACGTTTCTACAGCTGTAACTGGAGCACCTAAATCCTCAATAAATTTTTGAGTTCCTCCTGTCGAATACATGGTAACACCCAACTCGTTTAAGCGGTTAATTATCGGTTCTAAATTATCTTTATGAAAAACTGAAATAAGTGCGTTTTTAATCTTTTTTTGAGCCATTGTATTTTTGTTGAACGTTAAAAAGTTAAACACTAAAAAGGAGGCTTCCACACCCTCAATTTAACACTAAACTTGTATAAAAATTTAAGCCTACAATTTTACACCTTTTTAAAGCCTTATACAATTCATCAACAGCCTATTTTAACCTTTGTTGATAAGTGTTAGATTTTGTTTATAACGTTAATCATTAATCATCATTAAGGGCTGAGTTTATGCTAAACACGCTTTACAAAAGTAAAAGCCTCGAAGTAAAAAAATCTTTTTAAATGAGACTTTAACCTACTTTTTTTCGGGCGTTTTAACGGGCTATCCTCTATATCTTTTTTTTGGAAAAACTCTCCAAGAGTTTTTACACACACAATAACTCTTGGAGAAAGAGTTTTTCCAAAAAAAAGGATGCCGTTCCTATCCCTAACGCAACTTTTCCAACCCATCAACATCCTCATAACAACATTTTTACAAAAAAACTAAAGTTACTGCAATCAAATTACAGGGCTTTAACCTTTAACTAGATAATAAACTTATTACCTTTGCCTTATGATTATATACAACGTAACAGTAAACTTAGATAACAGCATACATAGCGATTGGGTAAATTGGATGAAAACAGTTCACATTCCTGATGTTATGGCAACGGGTTACTTTTTAGAAAATAGGTTTGCCAAAGTACTTTCAACACAAGAAGACGAAACTGGACACACCTACTCCATTCAGTACCTTTGTAACGCCATGGAAGATTTAGAAGAATATCAACAAAAGTGTTCAGCACCTTTACAAGAAGAACACGGCAAACGTTATCAAGGAAAATTTGTTGCTTTTAGAACCCTATTGGAAGTGGTTTAAAATCCTTCAATAAGCCTTCCGCCCTTTTTTAATACCCTATTAAATTCCTTAAAAGAAGCTAATTGATCTGAAAAGTGCTCTATTCCTTCTTGGCAAATTAAATAATCTGAACTAGCATCTTTAACCAGAAGTCCTTCAACAATATTTGCCCTTTAACATTCCAGCTCTTCAATATTAAAATATTCAGGAAACAGATCAAATGGTATTGGTTTTGCTCCAATTTCTTTTAAAATATTTGTGGTAATACCGTTTCCTGCCGGAAAATCAATAACAGTTTTATCATAAAACCTCGCTTTATTTTAATGCAAGTATTTTTTACATGATACTTAATTATTAGTGGGTTTCACCTATAAATTGTTAAAATAATTGTCCAAAAAAACTAATCTATTCTCTATCCAATTAATTAAATATGCTTGCTCTACATTAATATCAATATTACTGTTCCATTTTCTATTTTCTATTTCAATTACTTTTGAGTTATTAATACGCGTAAAATTATCAATAAACATATTTTTTAATGCCGTGTTTGAAAATGTGTTGCCTCGCAAAAAACTCCACCTTTGTTTTAATTTAGTCTTAAAATTAGCTGAATTTGTTTCTAATAAACGATCAAATAAATTATTTGAAAGAACAGATGTAAAACCAATACGATCTCCGTTCCAAAACACTCCCCAAGAACCGTCTATATCCCATGGAATAATAGCCATTTTGGATTGATCACTCTCTTTTACTAAAAAAGTGTTTTTACCTGTGTTATCTGAGGCAGAAACTAAATTCAAAAATATGTAATAGTCAACAAAATTATTGATGTCTATTAGTGATGCAATATCTGATGTAAAAGCAGCATCAGATCCATTAACCACCAAATTTCGTAATTCATTTAATGGTTGCCAATTAATTTCAATCTTAGGATCAGGGTGTTTTTGCTCCCAACCATCCCAATAATAGTTAACAGGCGGATTGTTTGAGTAAGATTCAAAACGTGTTTCTCCATTTTCCCAAGAAGTGGCTTTGTACAAAACAGCGTTATTGTTATTTAAGTTCAATAATTCAGAATTAACATTTTCATTTAAACAAAACACTCCTTGATGTTCGTTATTGATATATAACTCAACAAACTCCCCACTAATGCCTTTATGTTTATTGGCATCCATTTTTTCCCATAATTCAAAAGATGTTTTGTTTCTCAATCTGCCTTTATCAATCCACATAGCATCTAAAATCCAATCATTATTTTTTTTCATATTAAAGAGCGAACTAGAAAGATCATCATTAAGATCTAAACTTGATTTAAGAGAAAGCCCAAACGATTTTTTTGAATGAGCCTGTGAAGATACACCCCTGTATTCTAACCCAATAAAATGTGCCTCCGCCAATCTATTTAACTCTTTATAATTAACAATTAACTTGGCAACAGTTTTAGGTTCATCGTATATTTTATTAGGCGTAACTACCTGAACAATAGGCAGGTTAGTAAATTCTAATTTTAACTTATTTATGGTATTGTCTGTTTCAATTATAACTTCATATTCTTTATTTATTTCAACTTTTCCTAAATTATTTAAACTCTTGTTTTTTAGCCATTTTCCTTCAAAATAAATATTAGAATATTTTTGAAATTCAATAAGTGGCTCAAAATCGTTAACAATAAGGTTTTCTAAGGGGTATCTAAGACTATTTTCGGCATAATCATAAGCACATTCTTTACCATTAATTTTTAAAATTGTAGGCAATTCCAACTCTCTATTGGCTTCTGCATTAAAAATAACTTCTTCCTTGTAGCAAGATTCAAAACCTACACAAACAATAATTAATGCTATAATAAAAGTGAACTTTCTCATAGTTTTATTGTGTATGCCAATCTTATAAAGAAAAAAGAGAGGGGATAATCAGTATTAATTTCTTGTTCGTAACCGAACGAGCATGAAACATTACCAATTTTTGTTTTAATTTCATCCCCTAAATAAAATCGTATTTTATTAAAATAAGGACTTCTAAAAGTTTCTTTCAACCGAAATAATTCTCCCGAAAGAAATAATTTGTTCCTTTTATTTAGATTATACTTAATTTTTATTTTGTTTCTAAAACCTGAGTATTGAATGTTTGTTGTTTGATATTCTGAGAAAAGGTCAACATAAGTTTCTTGATACCGAAGCCTGTAATATAATTTTATTTTTTTTGAAATGTTAGCTTTATAATTAAGGTCTAGGTTGTACCTGTAGTTGTTTTCTGCCTCTTTCCACCTTTTTGCATCGTGTGTAAAACGCAAGTTTGCCCCTAGCTTAAAATTCTTATTCATTTTGTACTTTCCGCCAAAATCAATAATGTAATCATCAAAACTTGTTGCATCAGAATAATACCTAAGTTGTTGTCCTAAATTAATTTCAATTTCTTTGGATAGTTCTTTCTCAATATTTACCTCTCCCCAAACCCCAAAATCTCTGGTAACCTTAATTTGTTGCGAAAAAAAACTATTCGATAAAAGTAAATGGAATATTATTACGATTGCTTTTTTCATTGATTTAGTTAGTGATAACGCTACTACATACTGATTTTTAACAGTTATTTGATGCAGCCAAAGTAATGAAATTAGCAAATTAATCACGGTTTAAATCTGTAAATTTTGATGACTATGGAATTCACAAATAGGTGAAAACTAATAAATAAGTAATCTATTTTACAGAAAAATTAGGCAATTGTTTTTGCCACATATTATAATATTTTCCTTTTTGTTGGTAAAGTTGAGTATGATTCCCTTCTTCAATTAACTTTCCTTTTTCTAGTACAATAATTTTATCAGCATCAATAACTGTACTTAAACGATGAGCAATTAATAAAACCGTTTTTCCTTCATTTTTTAAACGATGTATCGTTTTTTGCACAAACTCTTCCGAAACACTATCTAAAGAAGAGGTTGCTTCATCCATAATTAAAATAGAAGGGTTTTTATACAAAGCTCTTGCAATAGCAATACGCTGTTTTTGCCCACCTGATAATGAAGCTCCATTTTCTCCTAAGTAGGTTTGAAATCCATTAGGCAATTGTTCTATAAATTCTAAAATACCCAACTGGGTACAAATATCAATTATTTTTTTAATATCTGGCTCAAATTCTCCAATGGCAATATTTTCTACCACATTACCCGCAAATAAATCTAACTTTTGAGGTACTACTCCTATTTGTTGCCGTAAACTTTTGTTAGAAATATGTTCTAAATTATAATCGCCAATAAAAATACTGCCACCATTTAAAGGATATAGTTTTTGAAGCAAAGCAGTAATGGTTGTTTTTCCCGAACCACTCTCTCCAATAATAGCAGTAATTTCTCCTTTATTTAATGTTAAATTTAGGTTGGTAAAAACTTCTGTTCTTGTACCATAAGTAAAATGTATAGCTTTACAACTAATATTGCCCACCAAATTATTGGTTAAATCTATTTTATCTTGATTTTCTTCTATTTCCAAATCAATTATTTCAAACAATCTATCTGCTGCAATTAAGGCGTTTTGTATCGACTTATTCGCTCCAATTAATTGTGCTATTGGACTTGTAAAATATCCTATCAAAGCATAAAACGACAATAACTCTCCTGGTGTTATACTTTGGTCGATTACAAAATAAGAGCCACTCCACAACAAAATAATGGTAAACAAACGACTTGTAAATTCTGATGAGTTAGCAGAAAATATACTATTCATTCCTGATTTGTAAACCGAATCTAATAAACCAACAAAGCGAGTTTCTGTTTTTAAGTTTGCAAACTCTTCTAAACCAAACTGTTTAATGGTTCTTACTGCTGTAACCGATTCTACCAACTGGTTTTCTAGTTCAGCTGCATTTTCCATTACTTTCCTTTCTCTTTTTTTGTTGAGTTTGTTAATCACTAAATAAATAGTCAAATAAACAGGTATAACCAATAACATTATTAAGGCCAATTTCCAATAATAGGCAAACATTATGCTAAACGATAAAGCTACAATAAGCACATTTACAAAAATATTAAGAGCAACATCATTTATAAAAGCTCTAATTTTTACAGCATCATTAATTCTAGAAATTATTTCTCCTACACGCATGGTATCGAAAAACTGCTGTGGCAAATTGAGCAAATGTTTGTAATAACCTAAAATTAACTGTGCATCTATTTTTTGCCCTGTTCTTATGGTATAAATACTTTTTGTTGCCCCAATAAATATCTGAACAAGCAATAAAATTACCATGGCAATACTTAATAAATTGAGTAAATTTTTGTTGCCATCTACCAAAACATAATCGGTAATTTTTTGGATGTAAATGGATGTTGTTAAGCCTATTAAAGTATAAATTACTGCTCCAAACAGTGCCTGTACTAATATGCTTTTGTGTGGTTGTACCAATTCCCAAAATCGTTTACCAACACTCGTAGTTTGCTTACCAGTTTTAAATTCTTCCTCTTTAGGTACGAGCAGTACTAAAACGCCTGTCCATTCTTTTTCAAACTCAGTAATAGTTATTTTTTTGTACTCACCATACGCAGGATCCATTACCGTAATTTTATCTTTACTTACTTTGGTAATAACCACATAATGATGTAATTGCTCTTTTACAATTACGTGAGCTATTGCAGGCAATGGTATTTGGGTTAAACTTTCGGCATTTCCTTTTACACCTTTAGCAGTAAAACCCAATTTTTCTGCTGCCTGTACCAAACCATAAACATTGGTTCCTTTTTTATCGGTACCTGCAATTTGCCGAATACGAGAAACAGGCAATTCTAATTTATAATGCCCACTTACCGCTGCCAAACAAGCTGCTCCGCAATCGGTTATGTCTCTTTGTTTTATTTTCATTTCCTTTTGTCATCCTCAGCTTGACTGGGGATCTTTTTATTTTTAGCAGCCTATTACTTATTTATGCTAATTGTTATCCAGCCTCGGCATATAAGATAAACTTATTATTCTTAAGACACCTCCCTCACTCCCTCTTCAATCCCAATAACAATCACTGCTCTTAACTCATTTCTATTTATAAAGCCTCATGAACATACCCCTGATTTTGTAGCCAAATCAACCCTTCGGCAAGCTCAGAGTAAAATAATTGGACAAAATCTGCCCCTTTCAAAAGGGGAATTCCCTATCTAAAAAAAATCATCCCTCAAACTTCATTATTTATTTTTGGGTTTAGCCAATCATCCATTTTATCGTATAACAATTGCCATAAAGTACGTTCTGTAACTTTAAAGCGAGCAGTTAAGGTCATTCCTTTTTTAAGTTTGCCCACAAAACCATTTTTTAATTGCATTTTTTTAGTTAATAACTGGCACCGTACTTTAAAAACAGCTTGCTCATTAACCACACTTACATCATTAAAAATTTCTGTTACCATACCTTTAGCCAAACCCCACTGGTTGTAATTGTAAGCATCTACCTGAAAATTAACTTCCATTTTTTCTTTGAGGTAGCCTATATCTTTAGGAGAAACATAACACTCTACAATTAAATTTCCATTGGGCGAAATTTCTGCTATGGTTTGGTTGGGCACAATAAAATTACCTGCTTTTATGCCTGAGTAATTTTTAATTACACCTGTTATGGGTGCTTTAATTACATACTGCTTTTTTTCTTCTTTAATTTGTTGGTTTTGAGAAATAAGGTTTACCGTCTCTTGCACAAACTGTTGCAAAGTGTTTTGCCACTTACTGAGTTGATTATTTTTATAATTTACGAGTGCTGTTGTGCTATTTTTATAATCGTATTGTTTTTGTTCGTATTCTACTGCGGCAATAACGCCTTTATTAAACAATTGTTTAGCTCGTTTTAATTCTTGCTGAAAATACTGCTGCTTTACTTTTAAACCTTGTACCTGCTCTCTGTATTGCTGTAATTCTTTTTGATACACTAATGTTTGTACTTGGCAATTGTAATTACTTTGAGTGAGTTCTGTTAAATCGGTAATAAAGCTTTTTTTTGTTGTAATTTGCGTTTGGTTCAATTGAATTTGCTCTTGTAATTTATCGGTGTTTAACACTAATAAAACAGCTCCTTTTTGTACAGCTTGGTTTTCGGTAATGTTTACTTGCTTTATTTGTGCTGGTAAACTAGCCACAATGGTATTACTTGCTATAATTGGGCGTATTTGCCCTCTGCTTTGGAAAGTAACAGGAATAGTGATGAAAGGTAAGGCAACAATACCAACTGTAAAAGCCAACACTATTACTTTGTAAATTATACTGCCATTGTTAAATTTAGATAAGTAAAAGGCGGATAGATTTTGAGTGGTTTGCAGAGAGTGAAGCATTTTAATACAAACTCTGTTTATACAAACTCATTTGCCCATGGTTATACCTATCGTGATACAAATAGTAAGCAGTATTGTTTTTGACTTTAATTTTAGTAGGAAAAGTATGTTTCTCTAGCTTAAAGCTATCTGTAATTTTACCCGTACTTAAATCTATTTTTTTGAGGTAACACAAACCACCTTTTTCAAATTTGGCGTACACACTTCCTTGTTCTTTATCTACTATTAATTCTTTTTTCCATTTCTTTTGATGATGATAATTAATTGGAATATATTTTTCAAATTCAAGATATTCATTAAAAACCAAGCAACTATCTTTTGAATGATCGAAAATATAAACAGCTTTATTTATTGCAAACAATGGGCTATCTTCTGAATGATTTAATAAATGATTAGAAAATGTAAGTTCTTGCATTAAAGCTCTTGCAGTATATACAGAAGATTTAAATTCGCTTACTTTAGAAATTGATGGATTCTTGAGTCGATTCCTAGTAATATCAATTTGTGCAATTAAAGTACGCCCCATTTTATTTTTAATATCTGTTAAATAGTGAGCGTTATTATCTTCATCTAAATAATAATAAGCAATATCATTGCTCATACTTTTTTCTTTAAAAATAAATGTATTTTTAAATTGAGTGACACAAGGTTTTAAAAGTGTATTAAATCTATCTATAGGAATATTAAAAACAATTCTTATATTCTGCTCATCAATTTCAAGTTGATATGCCGAATCCTTACTTAAAACATGTACATTACCAAAACAATCTGTAGTAATACTTTTGGTATATTCAGGCAATATTAACTCTTTTAATATCTTTTTATTTATGTCAGTTAACCTTAATTTAATTGTTTTTAACTCTTTAATGAGTAATAATAATTTATTTTCATAAAATTGATAATCGTATATAGACACAAAATTCTTAGTGTATAACAATTCAATTTTTTCAGTCCTTATTTCAAAAGCTTCCAACTCGTTAATTTTTTGAGTCAATTGTATCCTAATGTTTAAAGTATCATTAATTATATCACCTTGAAGTATCTTGTTTTTAGTATAATAGGCAATATGAGAAATTTTTAAAGCAGTCTCATTTTCCTTAATTGTTAAATAGAAAACACCTTTTTTATTTGTTCTTGCGCCCCTAGAAGTCCCTTCAATAGAAATATTAGCGTTTAAAATAGGGTTCTCATAATTATCTACAACTAAACCTTTAATAACTAAATTATTATTTTGTTGACAAAATAGAGTGTAATGAAAGAGTATTAAAAAGTATAATAATATATTTCTCATTGTTTTACAACTATTTCTTTCTGAAAAATAGGTTTAATTAAAAAACCACGAAAGAGAACCTCTCCTTCGTAGTTTTTTTGAAATTTACAACATCTGAGAAGCTAAAAACAATTTCCACCAAGCTTCAAAATTAGAGGGTAATGATCCGCTTCCTGTTTGATGTTGAGCACCTCCATCAACATTTTTTTGCTCTTCTATGTTCAATTCTTGAACGTTTAAATTTTCTAAATTCATAATATTTAGTATTAAAGTTAACTAAAAAATCCTTAGTGGATTCTTTAAAGTAGTTGTTAAGGTTTCGCGAAAACGTTTTAACAGTACTAATGTACAAATTATTTTTAATTGTAGGCATATTTGCCTATAATTATTTTTATAATCAAAAGCACCTTTGTTTAAGGTGGAAAAAGATAAAAAGGCATTTATTATAAAGTTTGGTATTAATCTAAAACAGATTAGAAAAGCTAAAAAACTTACTCAAGCACAGCTTGCTGCCGATTGCAATATAGAAATATCTCAAATTAGTAGAATAGAAAGAGGTGTATTAAACACATCTTTGGGTAATGTTCTGTCAATTTCTAAAGCATTAAATATTAATATGGAGGAATTGTTTAAGTTTAAGGAATGTGACTTTTCCAAAAAAAACTAAAATAATATAGCATTACTCATAATAAAAAAAGAGCTTTACATTAGCAAAGCTCTTTTCAATTTAATTTAAA
>JBMYXB010000048.1:0-16610 GCA_049608005.1 Vicingaceae bacterium | reverse complement strand
AACAACAACCTGATGTTATTTTTTTTACTGGAGATTTAGTAAACGATATTACTGAAGAAGCCCTTCCTTTTATTGATACCCTTAAAAATATAACTGCACCAATGGGTGTTTTTTCTATTTTAGGAAATCATGATTATGGTGATTATTTCTACCAAAAAGAAGATACTGAGGGAAAAGCTCACAATTACGATTTAATGAAAGCTGTTCATAAAAAATTAGGCTGGAACTTATTGTTAAATGAAAATCACATCATTAAAAAAGACAATGAAAGACTGGCTATACTTGGAGTTGAAAATTGGGGAAGTGAATTAAGATTTCCAAAATATGGTGACATTGATAAAGCCAAAGAAGGCTGTTTAAGTAATGATGTAAAACTATTACTTAGTCACGATCCATCTCATTGGGATGCTCACGTAACCCCAAATCATCCTGATATTGCGGCTACTTTTTCTGGACATACACACGGAATGCAATTTGGTGTAGAAATACCAGGTTTTAAATGGAGTCCATCGCAATATATTTATAAAAACTGGGCTGGTTTATACAAAGAAAACAACCAACAACTTTATGTAAACCGAGGCTTAGGATTTTTGGGTTATCCCGGAAGAGTTGGTATATTGCCAGAAATTACGGTAATAGAACTTACCTGATTTTTTTAAAATTTATAGGAGCATTAAAAAATGACAAACAAAATTAATCTAATATGAAAAACGTATTGCTATCTTGTTTCTTGTCTCTTATTTCTTTTGTGTCTTTTGGACAAGATTACGCTGATTTAGCACGATTCCATTACAGCAACACACCCCAAAATAATTTTGATAGCATTGGAGGAAATACCAATGTAGAAGATTTTGGTTTAGATGTTACGCTACCTATTCTGCTTCCGAGTAAAAATTTAATATTAACAGGTTTTAATATCGATCAGATAAAAACGAAACTTCATCCTACAAATAATTACAGTACACTTTCTACCATTAATTTAAAAGTTGGTTTTAATAAAAAGCACTCTGATAAATGGAGCGGAACCTATATGTTGCTTCCAAAACTTTCTTCTGATTTTAAAAATTTAGAAAGTAAAGATTTTCAGTTGGGAGGCTTAGTTTTAATGAAATACAATAAAAAAGAAAACCTAAAATATAATATTGGTCTTTATTATAATAGAGAGTTATTTGGTTCTTTTTTCGCTCCGTTATTTGGACTGTATTATAAAAGCGAAAATGAAAAATTAGAAATTAATTTAACCTTACCAATATGGGCAGATGTAAATTATAAATTAACCAATTTTATGAAAGTTGGGGCTAATCTTTCTGTTGGCGTAAGAAGTTACCATTTAAGTGAAAGTGCTGCTTATGTGGTAAAAAAATCGAATGATGTTTTTGGTTATTTACAATTTAACCTTACCAAAAGTGTTTTATTACAAACTAAAACAGGTTATGCTTTTGGCAGAAGTTTTAAAGTTTATGATGATGAGGATAAAACTGATTTTGGTTTATCTGGTTTCCGTTTTGGAGATGAAAGAACTGTTATCAACCCAACTTTTAAAGATGGGTTACTGTTTAAAATTAGGTTAATTTATCGCTTTCATATTGAAAAGTAACTTCTTGACTTTATCCTAAAAAAACGCTAATTTCGCTTTATTCCGATAGCTATCGGAATAAGTCGCATTGAAACGCAACCAGCAAATAAGTTGGTTGCTATTCCTAATTTAACTATTAAAATATTACAATGGACATTAACAGATTCTTAAATTTTCATCAGCTGAAAAACGGAAAAACAAAAATCACTTTTGACTTTCAGAATCAAACTAATATTTATCACTTTTTACGTGAACTTGGTTTTTGCAAATCCAATTTAGATGGAAAGCGGGTTTATTACCAGAGAGTTGGCGTCAAGATAAACCCTGTAACGTCTCAAATAATTAAAGATGCTTTCTTTGATTTCCTCCAAAAAGAAGAATTCTCAAATATTCCAAATGGTATTACCCATTCAGATATCACAAACTGGTTTCTTGAACATCCACCTATCAAAAACAATGGAGGACTTGACAACTCTCTAAAAGACACATTGACCGAAAGTGAAACTCAAAGTTTTCGCTTACAAACAGATGAATCATTTAAACACAAATTTGAAGTGAAGCAATTAATCTCAAAATTTGAGGAATGGAATTTTAACGAAACAACTGATTATGTAGGTGCATTTCAAGTAAACAATCCACTTTATTACAAGAATATCGGCAATAAAAGATTTATTGTATTTAACCATTACAACTCAACCGACAGTAACAATGACGGATTTGATAGCTGGATTGCGTCATTCGACAAAGAAAAGCAAATAGGCACTAAGAAACCTAACGAAATTCAAACCATTCAACTTAATTTCCAATTAAAAAGAGACTTTAATCTTATAAAGGATTTTGTAAACTAAGTCGTATATATAACAGCAGCCAACAAAGAGCTGTTATATTGCATTTTTATTGCGAACAGTTTTAGCTTCTTGACAATTTTGTAAGTTAATGCCATTCAATTTGTAGGTGGTTTTAATTATTCACCCACCTTAATTAGCCCGAATATATTCGGCATCTCAAGGGAGGAAACTTCTCCCCTTGAGGGGAGACAGAGAGGGGTGACACCTACAAAAATCATTACTTTTAATCTCATTAAATAAACTTTATAAACGCAACATACAGTTGTCGTTAAGCGAACCATCAAATTAAAATTCTCTTTGCTAAAAAAAAGCTCTTAGAAATTCATCTAAGAGCTTTTGTATTATTTAGCACTTGTAAAGTTTTACTCTCCTTTTAAAGCTTCCGTTTTAGGAACTCTTAACAGTAAGAAGAAACCTATTATAAAAAATACAATAAGCATTAAAACAGATTCTCTAATGCTAAATATTCCTTCAATAAAACCAAAAAAGAATGTTCCGATAACAATTCCCATTTTTTCTAACACATCATAAAAACTAAAGTATGAAGCATGGTCTTCTGTTTCTGGTAATAATTTAGAATAAGTAGAGCGTGATAATGATTGTACTCCTCCCATTACAAAACCAATTACAGCGGCAATAATATAAAAATGAAGTGGCGTATAAACAAAAGCATAAGCTACTACACAAATTAGTGCCCATACAAAAACTACAATTGCTAAGGTTTTAATATTCCCTACTTTTTTAGATAAATAAGCCATTAAATAAGCCCCTACAACAGCAATAAACTGAATAACCAAAATACTGATGATTAATCCGCTATCTTTTTCTTCGGGAGATGTCCAAGCAATTTCTTTTGTACCAAAAAATACTGCCATTAACATTACTGTTTGCACCCCCATACTGTAAGTAAAAAAAGCTGCCAAATAACGTTTTAATGGTAGTTGAGTTTTAAGTTCTTTCCAAACTATTTTAAGTTCATTAAAACCTTTTGATAAACGATTACCTTTTGGTTTATGGTTAAAAATATTACTTGGTAATCCTTTAAAGGTAATTTGACTAAAACCTATCCACCAAACTCCTGTTAAAACAAAAGACCATCGTGCTGCGTTTGGAATTAACTGTCCTGTAATTAGTATTAAACAAATTATAAGTAATAATGATGCCCCTATATAGCCTCTTGAAAAACCTTTAGCACTAACTTTATCGTGCAAATCGGGTGTAGCAATTTCTGGTAAATAGGCATTGTAAAATACTAAACTTCCTGAAAAACCTATACTTCCTATCAATACCGAAAGCATACTTAATTCTATATGGTCTGTATCAAATAAAAAAAAGCTAATACAGGCTATTGCTCCCATATAACAGAAAAAACGCATGTAACTTTTTTTGTTTCCAGAGTAATCTGCAATACCAGATAATAGTGGTGATAAAAAGGCTACAATTAAGTAGGATAAAGAAATAATATAGGAATACAACTCTGTATTTACAAAGTCTATCCCGAAAAAAGAAATGATTTCATCCGTTGATTTTTCGTAAAAAATAGGAAAAATTGCAGATGTAATTACTAAAGGGTAAACCGAATTTGCCCAATCGTACATAGTCCATGCACTAATTACTTTTTTATTGTTTTTTTTAAAACTCATTGTTAATTACAAGTAGTACAATATAGTGTTTTAACGGGAATATCTTTTAGTAGTTGAAAACTCATATTTGGAAACCCAAACAATTTACAAAATCGCTCTTTATTTAAATTCTTTGCCCTAAGCATTAATTCCTCATATTCTTTTTGTGGCACTTTTTCTTTATTGTAAATAGCAACTGTTAAGTAGGTAAATAAAAACTCTTCATCAATATTCTTTTTCATTGCAAAAGGCTTCATAATATCTATTGCCCAATCTATACGCAATTGAAACATAAAATAATTGGCAATTCTAAAACTTTGATCTCTATCTAAATTTGATGAAAACAAAGATTTTTTAACATTGACTAATGCTTTTTCTCTTTCTAAGAATTTTTTATTATCATAAAAATAATCAGCAGATATGATGTTGTAATTTAGTTTTAATCGGTTAATCATCCAACCTTCAATATTAGAGTTTGTAAGCGATTTTATTTCTCTTAAAACCAATTTTGGGTCTGACTCTCTACTATAATTGTATGACCAAAGCAATAACCTTAAAACCGATTTGTTATACCGTAAAAAAGAGTTGTTTGGATCTATTGCTAATAAACTTTCTATTTTTTGATATAAATACAAGTTGATACTATCTCTATTTTTTCCTTTAAAAGAATACCAACTTAAAGCTATTTGATTGTTTATAAAAGGTAATGTTTCTTTGTATTGTGGTATTTTAACATCTAAAATTTGACTGTTAGTGATGTTGCCTGTACCTACGTTTTTTAACATTACCGATTGATACACTTTTGCTTTAGCATAATTTTTATCGCTTAAAGCTTTTTTATACCATTGCGGTAAAACATTAAACAATTCTTCATCCATGTACACCTGCTCTACTGTTAAGGTAATTTCTGCCTTTCTTTGCATTGCTAAAAAGGGCTCTAAAGCATTTTTTAAAGAATCTGTATTTATCAATTCCAAAAGTTCTTCTTTTGGTAATTCCGAAAGATATTCATAAGAAGATCCTTTTATAGCTTCATAAAACCCTTCCCAATTCTCTTTAGTTGTTATCTTGGTTTCAACATCTTGCAATTTGTACTTCTTAATTGCTGTTAAAATACTTTTGGCTCTTTTTTGTTGAACAATCTCATTTCCTTTCACTCCTCCTTCTAAAGAAGAGTATGCAACAATTTCAATCTTTTTTAAATCATATCTATTTAAACTTACAGAATCTAAAAATGGCTTTATATCATCATCATTATATTGCGATTTGTTTCGTGAAAAAGGAATGGTAAACTTTAATTGGTTCATTACCGAATCTGCTCTACTACTAACCGACAAGGTGTCCATCATAAAGTTTAGGTCTAATGATTCTAAATTATCTCCACCCAAACTGTTGTAAATTACTGTTTGACACAAGCAATTAGATTTAATTAATAACAAATTAAACTCTACGCTATTGGTATCTACATAACTGGGTATTGGTCCTAAAGATACCTCTATTTCATTTGTTTCTTTTAACTCATTTTTACTAAACAACTGCGATTTTCCAACCGGAGGAAGCATAACTCCTTTATGAACATCTGATGGGTAAAATTGATTTCCGGATTCACAACTGTATTGATTTCTAGAAATAATATCTATTGCAATCGCATCTCCATTTTCGTTTAATACTTTTTTTAATAATGCTAAATCATGAAAATAAAAATATATTTCTCCATTTTTAAATAAGATATTATCAGACATTAATTGTGGTAAATAAGAGTACTTTTTAGTTAACTCAGCACACTTATTTTTATCATAAGATAAAACACCAAAATTATTAGCTATTGGTTTAACACCTTTTGGTAAAACATAAGGTTCTATAGCTACAAGATGGGTAACGATTATAGCTTTTTCTTTCTCATTAATTACTGCAGAAATACCGTATTTAACATATTTTGGATTAGCAAATATATCAGCAGACTCTTGTTCTTTTAACCAATTTAAAGCAATTGCTTTTGCTACATTTTGGTAAGATTTTAATTTTGTTTTTTTTGCTTCCCCAGCAAATTTAATATACGAGTCAATTATCAGTTTGTAACAGTTTTCTCTTACTTCGCCATGCATTCCATCATAAAACAATACCCTATCAAAAGGTGTTTTCTTTTTTGCTGATGGTTGATTGTGCGTAAACCTACCTGATTTAAGAATGTATTGTGAATGATCGTTTGCCGCAGCATATAACGCATCATCTTTTTTTAACTGAGATACATTTTTTTGTTTACGAAAAATATCAATATGTTCCTGAATAAGTTGTTCTAAAAAATCATTATCATACTTATAATCAACATCATCTATCTTTTGTTGAGCCAGTAAATTAAATGAAAAAAATAAAAATAATATGGTATAAAATTGTTTCAGAAACGCTAGTTTAAGAGCTAAAGATAACAAATACTTGTTAATCAATTAAGTTAGTGCGAAGTAAATATAAACACCATAAAACGCAAATAATAATAACCCTCTTAATCTATTTACTTTAAAACCAATAATCATTAAAGGAAAAATTAAAAAAGCTATTGCTAACATCCATAACGAATCAATATTAATTACCTGATCTGTTACTGGAATTTCTTTTACTAAAGCTGTAATTCCTAAAACACCTAATATATTAAAAATGTTAGAACCAATTAAGTTCCCTACAGAAATATCTGTATGCTTTTTAAATGCTGCTACCACAGATGTAATTAGTTCTGGCACACTTGTTCCGAAAGCAACAATTGTAACTCCAATAACGTGCTCACTTACACCAAAATTTGATGCTATAGTTACAGCTCCATCTAACAACCAGTTTGCCCCAAAAGCCAAACCTATACATCCTAAAATTATTAAAACACTATTTAAAAGTAAGCTCGATTTTTTTAGATCTTCTGTATCCACATCCAGTTCTTCCTTTTCTCCTTTACGTTTGGCATTCCAAAACATATAAAAATTAAAGGCAATTAAACCAGCTGTAAATATTAAACCTTCATACCATTCTATAACATTATTTAAGATAAATATGAAAAACAACATACTTGCTCCCATCATTATAGGCCAATCAACTTTTACAGTACTTCTTTTAACTGTTATTGGCAATATCATAGTTGTAACTCCCAAAACTAATGCAATGTTTGCGATGTTAGAACCTATTACATTTCCTATGGCTAACTCTGCATGGTTATTTAATGCTGCTTTTAGGCTTACCAACAATTCTGGTGCTGATGTTCCAAAAGAAACGATAGTCATACCAATAACTATTGTTGGTATATTAAATTTTAAGGCAATACCAACAGCTCCTCTAACTAATAACTCTCCAGCAATAATTAATACAGCAAGTCCACCTATCAATAAAACGTATTCCATTATTCAGTTTCTTCCGATTTATTTTGAGGTTCTTGAGCCGCATAAGGGCTTCTTCTTTGTACTGTTTGAGATACTGGATTTGAGTTCTGAATTTCTTGTTCTTTTTTACTTGTTTCTGGTTTCTCTATTTCTGTTTTTTGTTCACTGCTATCTGATGATTGAGAACTGTCAACAGCCGATTTTTTCTTCTCTTGATTTCCTTTAATTAAATCTTTAACTTGTTTTTCTACATTTATTTTATCCTTCATAGAGTTAACCTCACGAGCACCTTCCGTAATTTCTCTTTGAATATCTCCTGTAGCATTTTTTATTTCTCGCATTCCTTTACCTAAACCACGAGCGAGTTCTGGTATTTTTTTAGATCCAAAAAGCATAATTATTACCAAAACTATAAAAAACAGTTCTGCTCCTCCTGGCATTCCGAATAATAAAATGGTGTTCATCTTTCTTTTTAATTGAGTAACAAATGTAAGAAATAAAGATTCAATTTATTCCTCTTTTAATTCCCTCTTGGAGAAGAAAATTAGGAAAATTAACAACTATCTCAACTCCTCTAACTCCCTTTTACATATGTAAAAAGCCTCCGAATTTCTTCGAAGGCTTTGTATTTAATTCAACTTTAAAGTTGCTTATTTTTTCTTGTTTATAAAGTCGTACATTACTGGAGAAGCTATACACAAAGAAGAGTAAGTTCCTACAATAACACCAATTAATAATGCGAAAGAGAATCCTCTAATTACTTCACCACCAAAGAAGAAAATCATAGCCAATACAAATATTGTAGATAACGAAGTGTTAATTGTTCTACTTAATGTACTGTTTAATGCATTATTAACAACTTCTTTCATTTCTTGTTTTTTGTGTAATCCTAAAAACTCTCTAATTCTATCAAATACAACAACGGTATCATTTATAGAGTAACCAACAACTGTTAAGATTGCTGCAATAAATGCTTGATCTATTTCTAAAGAGAAAGGTAAAACACCATACAATAAAGAGAATAAAGAAAGTACAATTAAAACATCATGGAATAAAGCAAATAATGCTCCCATACCAAATTGCCATTTCTTAAATCTAAATACGATGTATAAGAAAATGATTATTAAAGAGAAGATGATAGACATTAAAGAATCTTTCTTAATATCATCTGCAATGGTTGGCCCAACTTTTTGAGAACTCATTACTTCGTACTCTCCACCTAAAGTAGTAAGCCCTTCGTTTAATTTAGCCTCAACTTGGTTGTCAGCATCTTCAGCATTGCTATCAATCATAAATGATGTAACAATTTTTACTTGGTTACCATCTCCAAAAGTTTTAACCTCTGGTGCATGTTCAAATGCTCCTGTTAAGCTTTTTACAACATCAACAGTTTCTACTGACTTATCAAACCTTACTGTATAAGCTCTACCACCTTTAAAATCTACTCCATATTGTAATCCTCTAGAAACTAAAGAACCAATACCAGCTAAAATGATAATTCCTGATAAGATGTAAAATTTCTTTCTATTCTTAATAAACCCAAAATTGATCTTTTTAAAAGCACCTTCTGTTAACTTAGTAGAGAAAGAAAGCGTTTTATTTTTAGCCAATTGAAACTCGAATATTAAACGTGTAATAAATATTGCTGTAAATAAAGAAGTGAAAATACCTATTACTAACGTTTTAGCGAAACCTTCAACCGGACCAGTACCAAAGAACCATAATACAACACCTGTTAATAAGGTAGTAACGTTGGCATCAATAATAGATGAATAAGCAAATTTGTAACCATCAGCAACAGCTAATCTTACTCCTTTACCAGCAGTAATTTCCTCTCTAATTCTTTCGAAGATAAGTACGTTAGCATCTACCGACATACCAATTGTTAAAATAATACCTGCAATACCTGGTAATGTTAACGCAACTAATGCTGGCATAGAAGCCAATACTCCAAAAATGAAGAACATATTTGCTATCAATGCAATTACTGAAGCGATACCAGCTTTAGAGTAATAAAATACCATATAAGCCAATACTATTAATAGAGCAATAATAAAAGACATCATTCCTTTACTAATTGACTCTTGTCCTAAAGTTGGTCCAACAACTGCTTCTTCTACAATTCTTGCAGGGGCAGGAAGTTTACCAGCTTTTAAGATGTTAGCAATCATTTTTGCTTCTTCTATTTGGAAATTACCAGCAATACTAGATTGTCCACCAGCAATTTCTCCATTTACAGTTGGGAAAGAATAAACTAAATCATCTAAAGCAATTGCAATTGATTCTCCAACATGACCACCAGTTAAGATTCTCCATTTGTTAGCTCCTTCACCATTCATAGTCATAGAAATTTCTGGAGAACCAGAAAATTGATCAAACTGTTGAGAAGCATCTACAATAACATCTCCTTCTAAAGCAGCTTTTCCATCTCTATTATCAATTTTAATAGCTAATAATTGTAAAAATTCTCCTTTTTCATCGTAAGGTTTAGCAGTCCATAAAAACTTTAATCTTGGAGGAAAGAAAGATTGAACTTCTTTCATAGCTAAATATTTATTTACTGTAGCAGTATCTTTAATAGCAACATAACCTACAACTGGCCCTTGACCATATTCGTATTGTTGAGTTTCTGGGTTTTGGAAAATCGCTGGACGCATAACTGAAAACAAAGGATGATCCTTTGCATATTGTTCCGCATTTTGTTGGTTTTCTAATGCAGCAGCGGCAGTATCTTTAGCACCACTATCTGTACCATTTTCAAGATCAGCAAATAAATCAGCAGCAGCATCTTCTGTTGTATCAGCTACTAGCTCAGCAGTTGCTTCTTCAACAATTGTTTCTTCTGTTACAGTAGAATCTGTAGCTGATGTATCATTTTTTTCTTCAATTCCTTGTAAGATTTTTCCAATTTTAGCATCAGCTTGTTCAATCATTGGGTAAACCTCTTTGTTTTCCCAAGTTAACCAAAACTCTAATTTTGCTGTACCTTGTAATAATTGTCTTACTCTTTCTTTGTTTTTAACACCAGGTAATTCAACTAAAATTCTATCAGAACCAGTTAAACGTTGAATGTTAGGTTGAGCAGATCCAAACAATCCAATTCTTGTTCTAATAACATTAAAAGAACGCTCAATTGCATCATCAGCCTCAGCTTGAACAAACTCTAACACTTCTTCGTTAGTTGCATTTGGAGATAATTTATCTTTATTGTCTAACGTATAAAATACACCCGAAAGTTTTCCTGTAGGATTGTTCTTTTGGTAAACCTCACCAAACAACTCTACAAAACCAATATCACTACTTTGTTGAGCTTTTTTAGCATCAGCAATAGCTGTATTAAAAGCTACATCTTTATTAAAAGATGCTAATGCTTTAACCACTTCTTCTACTTGCACCTCTAAAGTTACATTCATACCACCCTTTAAATCTAAACCAAGATTTAACATCTTAGCCCTTAACTCACCGTAAGTGTAGTTAACTACAGGGTAAACTTCTTCTGAAGCCATTGAATCTAAATAAGCAAATTCTATGTCAGAATTTCCATTTGCATATTCTTTGGCATCACTTTCTACATTACTTGCAACCCATGTTAATGATAAGGCATAAAGACAGCCGATTGCGAAAAGTATTGTAAATGTTGTTATTAGTCCTTTGTTTTGCATTTCTTAAGTATTAATCTTCTATTTTTTTATAAGCCTGCAAATATAGATTTTCAATTACGAATTAACAACTGATTTACCAATAAGTTTCATCAGAAATAAAAGTCGATAAAAAACATTACTTTTATGGGCATCTTTTTTTAAAAAAAATACGTCTATTTTAATATGCTTAGAAAAACATTCCACATCACTCTTTTTATTAGTTTATCCTTATTTTTTAAGGCAACTTATGCACAAATTAATTTTGAAAGAAACGATTCTATTATTGTTTTAAATGAGAATAATGATACCTTAAAAAATCCTTGGGTTGGAGGATTTAATTCTGTACAATTTTCTGAAATTGATTTAAATTTAGATGGAATTAAAGATTTATTTGTTTTTGACAGAACTGGAAATAGAATTTCTACTTTTATAAATACTGGTGTTTCAGGACTAATTACTTACATACATGCACCATCTTACATTAACAATTTTCCTAAAAATTTAAAAGACTGGGTTTTACTAAGAGATTATAATTGCGATGGTAAAATAGATATTTTTAGCTCTAACAATGGTCAGGTTTCTGCCTACAAAAACACTTCTGCCACAACACTTAGTTTTGTTTTAGATTCTTTTAGAGTTCATTCTGATTACAACCCTGATGGAAATACTAGCCCAAACAACCCTAATGGCGACCCTGTTTACCTGCCACTCAACATCAACTCTTCAGACATACCTGTTTTTGATGATATTGACAATGATGGAGATGTTGATATTCTAACCTTTAGTATTTTAGGTTCGTATATAGAGTATCACAAAAATTTATCTATAGAAAAAAACGGAGATTGTAGTGATTTAGACTATCAATTGAGCAATAAATGTTGGGGATTTTTTCATGAAAAAGCACTTAATAATGGAGTTGTTTTAAACGACACATGTAATTACAACATTAATAACCCTCAAAAATACAGTAGTAATAAAAAACATTCTGGCTCTACCTTATTAACCTTAGATATTGATGCGAACAACAGTAAAGAATTGGTTTTAGGCGATGTTTCTTATGATAATTTTGTTATGCTTACCAACGGAGATGCAAGTCCTAACTTAGATAACTCATACATGACAGCTTACGACTCGTTATTTCCTCAAAACAACAACGCTACCCAAGCTGTAAAAATTAATGTTTTTCCTGCAGGGTTTTATATAGATGTTAACAATGATAATATTAAAGATTTAATTGCCTCTCCAAACTGCAAAAACGGATGTGTTAACAACAAAAATGTATATTTATATAACAATATTGGAGCAACTAACCAACCAAATTTTAACCTTAATACCAACTCTTTTTTACAAGAGGGTATGATAGAAGTTGGCGAAGGTGCTCACCCTGTTTTTTTTGATTACAACAATGATGGATTACAAGATATTGCTATTGGAAATTTTGGAGTTTTCGTTTCTAATAATGGAGGATCTAATTATAAATCTAGTTTATTTTTGTACGAAAATATAGGAACTTTAAACAACCCTTCTTATCAATTAATAGATAGTAATTACATTGGTATTTCTAGTATGAATCTTGATTTATCTACCAGCAACCCCACACAAGGTTTACACCCTACTTTTGGAGATTTAGACAACGATAATGATTTAGACTTAATTTTAGGTGATTACAACGGTAAAGTACACTTCTTTAGAAACACCGCAAACGCTGGTGCTCCAGCAAATTTTGTTTTATCTGTTCCAGAATATAGCCATATAGATGTTGGACAAAACGCTACTCCTTTACTTTATGATATTAACAATGATAACTTACTAGATTTAATAATAGGAAGTAAAACAGGAGAATTTACTTATTACCAAAACAATGGCACTTTAACTGTTCCAAACTTTGTGCTTATTACAGATTCATTAGGTAATGTAAGCACTAAAGATTATAATAACTTTGATGGAAATAGTAACCCTATTATTATTGATAGTGCTGGAACAACAATAATGTATTCTGGATCTAAAAGCGGTAACATTTATAAATTTGGAAACATTGATGGAAATTTAACCGGAACATTTTCTATAGATAGCTCTTACCTTGATATATGGGAAGGGGTTAATTCTATAATTTCTGTTGCTGATGTTAATAGTGATGGAAACACCGATTTATTAGTAGGAAATTATTCTGGAGGAATAGCTTTTTATAAAGGAAACGGCAACTCTTCTTCTGTTGGAATTGAAGAAAAGGTTATTTTAAATAACTTAAACATTTATCCAAACCCAACTAAAAATAGCTTTACTATAGACACTCAAAATAACAACATTAAAAATGCAGCTGTTCAGGTGATTAATATGTTAGGAAAAACATTGGTTAACCAACCAATAACAACTCAAAAAACAACAGTAAACCTTAATAATTTTTCGCAAGGTATTTATTTAGTTAAATTTTATAACAATTTAGGAAGCAAGGTTTTTAAGGTGGTTAAGGAGTAAAAATAAACAATCTAAGAGATTACTTTTTTTAACTAAAGATTATAAAATAAAGAATAAAAATTAAATTAAACAAGCAGAGCTACCTTAAAACAGGTCTATTTTTAGTAACGTTTTTTGTTACTAAAAACATATTATCAAATGGGATTACCTTATACAAATATTATTGTAAATTTGAATTGTGGAAATAAATATTCAAAACACCAAAATTGAATTAACTCAGTAGTTTACTACACTAATTTACACCTCTTTAATTGAAAAAAAAGTAGCATTGAAAAAAAAATGAAACTACTGGCTGGTGGAATAAAATTTCTGAAAATGACCAGAAATCTATAAATGAAGGAATATTTGATCCTGAAAACGAAAAATAAAAATCTCATTCAGAAACTCGAAAAATTTATGGCAAGTTGGTAAAAAATAATTTTTTATGTTCAAATATCTTTTAATCATATTTAGCTTTCTTTTTTCATCATTAGGATTTTCTCAAATTGCTACTGATTCAATATCAGATTACCTCATAAACAAAATTCATCCTTTTCCTAATAAATTTAACATTTCAATAGCACTAATAAAGGATGATACCGTTAACTTTATTGGATTTAGCAAAGAAAATGACGCAACATTTATTGAAGAGAATAAAGATTCTTTATTTGAAATTGGCTCATTAACAAAGGTTTTTACCTCAACTCTATTAGCCAATATGGTAATTTCAGATGAGATTATATTAACAGAGAACATCAATCCAAATTTTCCTTTTACTTTTAATTCAGATATTCAATTAAACTATATTTCTTTATCCAACCACACTTCAGGATTATACAGATTACCTTCAAACTTTTTTTTATTCGTTAAAAATCAAAAAAATCCATACAAAGAATACACATTAGAACATTTTAATGATTATTTAGAAAATGAACTAAAACTCGATTCAAAAAATAAATCCAATTACTCATACTCAAACTTAGGAGCTGCTCTTTTAGCGCATTCATTGTCTTTAAACAAAAAAAAATCTTTTGAAAAAATGCTTACGCAACGTATTTTTTCAAAATTCGATATGAAATCTACTTCATTCTCATTACCCCCATCTTGCAAAGGAGTTTATCAAAATGGAAAGTTTGCAGAAAACTGGAAATTCAATATACTAAAAGGTGCTGGAGGATTGGTTTCATCAGTTAAAGATCTTTCAAAATTTATACTAGCACAATTTAACCCAGAAAATACAGAACTACAACTAACAAGAACGCTTACTCATTCTATTTCTAACAACATGTCTATTGGTTTAGGTTGGCACATAATTTACCCCAATTCAAACAATAAAAAATACTGGCATAACGGTGGAACTGGAGGATTTACATCAAGCGTAGCGTTTAGAAAATCAAATAAAACAGGAGTTATCGTTTTATCAAACATTTCATCCTCAAGCACAAACTCTAAACTTATTGATCAAATTTGTTTTGATTTATTAGATGCTTTAAAATAACTAACCCAACCTCAACTCTTTTTGCTCATAATCAATTACCGCATTGTAACCCACTAAAATATCGCTTCCTAAAACGCCATCAACAGCTTGGATATCTAATTTTTCATACGATTGGTTAACATGGCTTAAATCTAAAACTGCAGCTTGGTAATTGGTAATTTTAATTGCTCCTACTGCTATTTTATCAAGTATTACTTTTTTACTTTCCATAGTATTGGTTCCTAAACCAGTTGAAAGTCTATCGTGTGCTTCAATATTTTCTTGGGCTACAAAACAAGCTATTCTTGTTTCATCAAAAACAGTACGCGATGCTCCTGTATCTAAAATTAGATTGGCAGTAATTCCGTTTATCAGAATAGTCACTTTTAAATGATAACCATCATCCTCTATCGGAAATATTTCTATTGGGATTGTTGTTTTCATAGTTCTTGCTTTTCTTTTCGCGTCATGCTGAATTTATTTCAGCATCTGTTAATTAGGAGATCCTGAAACAACCCTTCGACTCCGCTCAGGGTGACAGTTTCAGGATGACGTACTTTTTAGATACAAAAAATGCCGGAACAAAGTCCGGCATTTAAACTATTGAGCGAGAGACGGGGCTCAAACCCGCGACCCTCAGCTTGGAAGGCTGACGCTCTATCAACTGAGCTACTCTCGCTTAAGTTTTGCAAACATAATTAAATTATGCTATAACACCATCTAATAATGCGTTAGTTTTTTTAACTCCCTCAGCACTAGTGTGTAATTTTTCTTTTTCAGCATCAGTTAAACTGATTTCTACAATTTTCTCAATACCATTCTTTCCTAAAATACAAGGAACACCTATTGATAAATCACTTAATCCAAATTCACCATCTAATAGTGCTGAACAAGGGAACATTTTTTGTGAATCTTGAGCAATTGCTTGTACCATTGAAGAAACTGCAGCTCCAGGAGCATACCAAGCACTTGTACCTAATAAACCAGTTAATGTAGCTCCACCAACTTTTGTTGCTTCAACAACCTCACTCATTCTTTCTTCTGATAAAAATTCAGAAACTCTAACACTGTTTCTTGTAGCTTGTCCAATTAATGGAACCATACCTACATCACTGTGTCCGCCAATTACCATTCCATCAATATCAGATGCAGGACAACCAACAGCCTCAGCTAATCTATATTTAAAACGAGCACTATCTAAAGCTCCACCCATTCCTATTACTCTATTTTTTGGTAAACCAGTAGCTTTATGAGCTAAATAAGCCATTGTATCCATAGGATTACTTACCACAATTAAAATTACGTTTGGAGAATATTTTAATAAATTTTCACTTACCATTTTAACAATTCCAGCATTAATTCCAATCAACTCTTCACGAGTCATTCCTGGCTTACGCGGAATACCACTAGTAATTACAGCGACATCACTTCCTTCTGTTTTAGAATAATCGTTTGTTACTCCTGTAATTTTTGTATCAAATGCATTTAAAGAAGCACATTGCATTAAATCCATTGCTTTACCTTCAGCAAAACCTTCTTTAATATCAACTAAAACTACTTCCGATGCAAAATCTTTAATCGCAATATATTCAGCACAACTTGCGCCTACTGCTCCTGCTCCTACTACTGTTAC
>JBMYXB010000047.1:0-16969 GCA_049608005.1 Vicingaceae bacterium | reverse complement strand
TTTTAAATTTCTATTTAAAGAGGATTTTTCGAGTTTGGCAATTTGACTCAACTCTTTTTGGTTACTTTTTCCTTTTTTTGATAAAATAAAAAGCAAGGTGAGTTGGCTATCTGTTACATTAAAAGGAGCTAAATACTTCCTAAATACGTTAGCGGTTAATCTGTTTAAACGCATTATTTTTCCAGAAATACATTCTCTAGGGTTAAAAGAAGCGATGTTTTTAAATTCCATTTGACAAATTAAGACAATTAAAGTTGTATATACAACTATTGTAGGGCAAAATAACCTTCCGTGTAAGAATTTAAGTTATCTCCACCAATCAAGACTTAGTGTGGTTGGCAAAATTAAAAGACTTTTATCTTATAATAAGATCTAAATGAGTGAGTAAGCCTTCAATGTTTTGGGAGGCAAACTGTGCTTTTTTTATTTTATTAATTTCAGGGTTAATACTAAAATTACTTGCTTCGCTAAGGTTGGATTTTTCTAAATTGGTGTTTTCAAAAATGGCTTTGGATAAATCACTTTGATTAAAAGAAGTGTTAGTTAAATCTGTTTCGGTAAAGTCAACTTCGGTTAAATTACAGCTAATAAAAGAAGTGTTTTTAATGGTTAACTGATAAAAAGAAGCCAAGGTTAAATCGCAATTGTTAAAGTTAAATTGAAGTAAAAAAGTGTTACAATCATTAAAGTTAACACCCATTAATTTACACGTATTAAAATTTACATCCTTAAACGAAGTAACATTTAGCTGAGTATTACTTAAATTACAATTCACAAATTTGCACTCCATAAAAGTGGTGTTTCCAATTTTAGCGTTTTCAAAATTGCAATCGGTAAACGTGCAGCAATCATATTGCTGTGCAAGTTTTGTTGTTGTAAAATCTTTTTTGATATAGTTTTGGTTTTCTATCATTGTGCGTTAAAAAAATCATGAACAACTTTAGCTCTTTTCTTACTAATTGTTTCTTCTAGTTCTTGTAATGTTGCTTTTTTAATGCGAGCAACAGATTTAAATTTCCATAACAATTGTTGAGCGGTTTTATAACCAATACCTTCAATTTTATCTAATTCTGAGGTAATAGCAGCCTTACTTCTTTTGTTTCTATGGTGTGTTATTCCAAAACGGTGAGCTTCGTTTCTTAAGTATTGAATCACTTTTAAAGATTCAGATTTTTTATCAATATAAAGCGGAATAGGATCTCCTGGAAAATAAATTTCTTCTAATTTTTTAGCTATCCCAATGATGGTAATTTTTCCTCTTAAACCAAGTTTATCGATACTTTTTAAAGAGGCACTTAATTGCCCCTTACCACCATCAATAATTATGAGTTGGGGTAGTGACTGTTTTTCATCAAGCAAGCGTTTGTATCTTCTGTAAATTACTTCGGTCATAGAGGCAAAATCATCTGGTCCTTCAACTGTTTTAATGTTAAAATGGCGGTAATCTTTTTTGCTTGGTTTTGCATCTTTAAATACTACACAGGCCGAAACAGGATTGGTTCCTTGTATATTAGAATTATCAAAACATTCAATATGAATGGGCTTTACTTTCATGCGTAAATCCTTTTGCATTTTTTCTAAAATCCTATCCGAATGCTTGGTCGGACTAACATTGGCTTTTTGTTTGTTGCGTTCTAAACGATAGTACTTGGCATTTCGTTCAGAAAGTTCTAAAAGCTTTTTTTTATCACCCCGCAGAGGTACTAAAAAACGAATGTTTTCATCTTCTAATTCAGGCTTAAAAGGAACAATAACTTCTTTAGAATTACTTTCAAAACGAAGTCTTAATTCAGCAATACCTATTTGTAAAAGGGCATCATCAGTCTCTTCCAACTTTTTTTTTAATTCAATAGTATGTCCTTGTATAATTGCTCCGTTTATAACTTTTAGATAGTTAATGTACCCGTATTTTTCATCAGTAACGATAGAAAAAACATCAACATCATTAATTGTAGGACTAACAACTACCGATTTGCTTTGGTATTTTTCTAGGGTTGTTATTTTTTCTTTTAAAAGTTGTGCTTTTTCAAACTGTAAATTATCCGAATAAGTTTTCATTAATGGCTTTAAGTGTTTGGTAACACTATTAATATTTCCGCCAATAATATTTTTAATTTCAGCAATAGAAATGTTGTAATCTTCGGGCATTTCGTAGCCAACACAAGGGGCTTTACAATTGCCAATATGATATTCTAAACAAACTTTAAATTTTTTGTCTTTTATGTTTTGTTCAGATAAGTTGTAGTTGCAATTTCTTAAAGGATAAAGTTCTCTAATTAATGTTAGTACAGTATTCATCATTTTTACCGAAGCGTAAGGCCCAAAATAATCAGAGCCATCTTTAACTACATTTCGGGTAGAGAATATTCTTGGAAAACGTTCATTTTTAATGCAAATCCAAGGATAGGTTTTATCATCCTTAAGCATAATATTGTACTTAGGTTGATATTTTTTAATGAGGTTATTTTCTAAAAGAAGGGCTTCAATTTCCGAATCAACAACAATGGTTTTAATATCAATAATTTGTTTAACTAAAACAGCTGTTTTACCTCCCGAAAACTTTCGGGATTGATTTTTAGTAAAATAAGAGGAAACTCTTTTTTTGATGTTTTTTGCTTTACCCACATAAAGGATAACACCTTCTTTATCATAGTATTGATAAACACCCGGATTATTAGGGAGTGTTTTAATAATTTCTTTTACGTGTTCTGTACTCATTAAAACAAATATACTTTGATTTAATGAATTTAAACATTTCAATAAAATCATTTTTTATCTATCTATAATTAAAGAAACTTACAGTTTAAAAGGCTTAATTTTTTTTGATGACTCTTTTTTAGAGGAGTTTTTTAAGCTTTAATCGATAAAACTTAGTTATTAAGCAACTTTTTATTTAGGTTTACGTATTGAGTAATTATTAAGGATATGAAAATTATGATTAAAACATATATTTGTTTGAGTTTTTTAATTTTAAGCAATTTAACATTAGCTCAAACAGGCCCAGGTGGGGTTGGATCTAGTGATGGAACATCCAATTTAGAGTTTTGGTATATGGCTCAAAATGAGAATTACTCTGATGGAAATTTAGTAGATACAATATTTGATCGCTCTGGAAACGGTAGAACATTGACTGCTGCGGGAGGAGAAAGACCTGCTTATGTTTTATCTACAGCTGGTGCAAATAATATGTCGTCATTAACCTTTGCATTAAATGATGAATTAGAAACTAGCTACCAAGGTAATTCTAATGAAAACATGTCGTTTGGTATGATGCTAAGTTATAATTCTAATGCAAATTTAAATATAGCTTTACAGCACGGGGGGAGAAACACAATGGGGTTTGATGCTGCCGATTTTTATACAGATTTTGTAGGGGGATCAAATCATACCAGTACAACTTTAGCTTCTGCAACATGGACCTATCATGCTAAAACATTTGCAAATTCTGGGGTTAACAGATTAAATTATTATATAAATCATTCAAATTCTGATAATTTTACTCATACAATTGAAAATAGGACAAGCAATACTTGGGTTGGTGGGCATGGAACAGGAGGTGGGACAGGTCTTTCTGGAGGTATTGCAGAAGTTTACAAATTCTCGAGAGTTTTAAATTCCGCAGAGCAAATTATAATAGCTAATTATTTTTCAGCTAAATACAATGTTGGTTTAGCAGTTAATGATATTTATAATGAAGATAATCCTGGAAATGGCAATTATGATCATGATGTTGCAGGTATAGGTAGGGTGGATGCTTCTAATCTTCATAATGATGCACAGGGTACGGGTATGGTAAGAATATCCAATCCAACTGGTTTAGGAAATAATGAGTTTTTAATTTGGGGGCATGATAATGGGGTTGCACAAGCAACAAATGTAACAGATATACCAGGGATAGTTCAGGCTAGATTTGATAGGGTTTGGAGAGTTAGTGAGGTAAATGCCTCAGGAAGTGGAGTTAATGTTGGTAACATAAATATGAGATGGGATTTATCAAATTTAGGGTCTATTACCGCATCTGATTTAAGATTACTAATAGATACTGATAATGATGGAGTTTTTGCAGATGAAACTCCAATTGCAGGAGCAACTAATGTTGGGGGTAATATTTATCAATTTACAGGAGTTCCTGGTAATGCATCTGGTATTCGAAATAATAGAAGGTTTACAATAGGAACGATAAATTTAGTGCAGACTCCTTTGCCTATAGATTTAATAAGTTTTACAGCAGTTTTAAATGAAAATAAGGTCGATTTAAATTGGATTACAGCATCAGAAATAAACAATGATTACTTTACGATAGAACGAAGTGCAGATGCTGAATATTGGGAAGAAGTTTTAACTGTTGAAGGTGCTGGTAATAGTAATCAAATTCAGGAGTATTTTGGTGTAGATAATAATCCTTTAGAAGGAGTTTCTTATTATCGTTTAAAACAAACCGATTTTGATGGAAAGTTTGAATATTTTAATGTTGTACCTGTTCGTTATCAAAAAGAAAGTAAGGTAAGAGGAAGTATTAGTTTGTTCCCAAACCCAATTAGTTCAGAAGAGTCTATTCAGATTCAGTTTAAAAATATAATTGAATCAAATGTGTCGGTAACCATAAGAGATGCAAGAGCTAGAGTAATTTACGCTAAAACAGTATTAAACATTGAAAACGGAAAAGTTATAAATCTTCCTTTAAACTCAAACTTGCCTAAAGGTATTTATTTGGTGACAGTAACTTCGGATAATGAAGTTTACAATGAAAAGCTGATTGTTAAGTAAAACGAGTTTACATAAACCCCAATTCCAGCTTAGCTTCTTCACTCATCATTTCTTTATCCCAAGTAGGCTCCCAAGCTAAATCAACAGTTGCAGATTTTACACTCCACATGTCTTCAACTTTTTGTCTAATTTCTTCGGGCATACTTTCTGCCACCGGACAAGATGGAGAGGTTAATGTCATTACAATGTTAACGTTAAACTCCTCATCAACATTAATTTCATAAATTAATCCCATCTCATAAACATCAACAGGAATTTCAGGATCGTACACCGTTTTTAAGGTTTCTATAACCAATCCTTCAACATCTTTTTTAGAGATTTCTTTTTTATGTTCTTCCATTATGTTTTATAGTTAACTGTTAACGGATAACAGTATGTTATTTTTCTATTTTTAAACTTTTTCGTAATGCCTGTATTTTTATAACTAGTGTCTTTATAACTGGATAGAAATGATCAAACTGTTCTTGATTAATGATGTTTCTTCGTTTAGCTAAATACAAACAAGAAACAACTTCAATTGCTGATCGGAGAGCGATCCCTAAAAGTCTATTAAATTCTTTTTTGCTTTGACCAGTTGACCCTTCCGCTATATTTAATGCTACAGAATCGGCAGCACGTTTAATTTGTCTCGTTAAAATGTAAATTTCTTCTTTTGGAAAAGATCTTGTTAAATCATGAATGTTACCAGATAATTCAATTGCATCTTGCCAAACTATTAATTTTTCGAAAGAGAAAGCCATAAATTTTTATTTAACTGTGATCAGAAACCTGTGAACTGTAAACAATAGCATACATTTTAATTTGTTTGACCATCGCTAATAATCCATTGCTACGCGTAGGAGATAAGTGTTCTTTTAAACCTATCTGATCTATAAAAAACAATTCAGATTCGGCAATATCTTTAGGTGTTTGGTTTGAAAAAACTCTAATTACTAAGCCAATAATTCCTTTGGTAATAATTGCATCACTATCAGCAGAAAAAACAATTTTGTTGTCAATTAAATCTGCATGTAACCAAACTCTACTTTGACAACCTTTTATTAAATTCTCTTCTGTTTTATATTGATCTGCAATAATTGGCAAGTCTTTACCTAACTCAATAATGTGTTCGTATTTATCCATCCACTCATCAAATAGAGCAAACTCTTCAATTATTTCGTTTTGGGTTTCTTTTATAGTCATAAAGTCAAAAGTCTTTAAAGTCTGAAAGTAAATTAATTATTATTTAAATATTTAATAAGTCCACTAATCATTTTAGAAATTTCGATGGCTTTGTTTTGAATTTCTTGTGCTTGTTCATCGTTTACATAGTTAATATCTAAAGCAATATAAATTTGAGACCTTAATTCCCCGCAAGATCCTTTTGCAATATATAAGAATCTTGAAAATTCTTTATCACTTTGTCTTTCAAATCCTTCGGCAATGTTTGAGCTAACAGAAACCGAACATCTTCTTACTTGGTCTTTTAAGGAGTAATCTTTGCTAAAATCTCCTTTATTGGTTAAAAGGTAGATTTCTTTTGATAACTCTCGTGCTTTCTGCCAAGCTTTTATGTCTTCAAATTTTTCTATTTTGCTCATGACTTTCGACTTTCCAACTTTAAATGACTTTACGACTTAAGTTAACATTTTAATTGCTCTTTTCAGTGCGTTAATAAAAACATCTATTTCTTCAAAAGTATTGTAAAAAGCAAAAGAAGCTCTTGCTGTTCCAGGAATTTCAAACCTGTTCATTAAAGGTTCTGTACAATGATGACCAGTTCTTATGGCAATACCTAGTTTGTCTATTATCATTCCAATATCAGAAGGGTGAGTTCCTTCAACTAAAAAGGATAAAACACTCGCTTTTTGAGCCGCTTCACCAATAATTCTTACCCCTTCAATTTGTTTAATTTGTGCAGTAGCATAGTTGAGTAACTCATGCTCATAAGCCTCAATTTTATCAATACCAATTGTATTCATATAATTGATGGCAGCGGCTAAACCAATTCCTCCAACAATATTTGGAGTTCCAGCTTCTAATTTGTGCGGTAAACTGTTGTAAGTTGTTTTTTCAAAAGTTACTGTCTTAATCATATCACCACCACCTTGGTAGGGAGGAATATCATTTAAAATTGCTTCTTTACCATATAAAATTCCAACACCCGTTGGGGCAAACATCTTATGACCAGAAAACACATAAAAATCACAATCTAACTCTTGCACATCTACTTTAGTGTGCGGTACAGCTTGTGCTCCATCAATTAAAACTTGTGCTCCTTTTTGATGTGCTTTTTTAATAATTTCTTTAACTGGGTTGATTGTACCCAATGTGTTTGATACGTGAGTTATGGCAACCAATTTTGTTTTTTCTGAAAGTAGGTTCTCAAATTCTTTCATTAAAAACTCACCCTTATCATTGATAGGAACAACTTTTAAAATAGCTCCTTTTTCTTCACAAACCATTTGCCAAGGCACAATGTTAGAGTGGTGTTCCATGGTAGAAATGATAATTTCATCTCCTTTTTGGATAAACTTTTTTCCGAAACTAGCAGCAACTAAATTGATGCTTTCGGTAGTTCCGGCAGTAAAAATTACTTCATGATCGTGTTTGGCATTAATAAACGACTGAACAGTTTTTCTAGACTCTTCGTAAGCATTTGTTGCTTCCTGACTTAGTGTATGAATTCCTCTATGAATATTACTATTTTCATATTCATAATAATGAGAAATTACATCAATAACTTGTTTGGGTTTTTGTGATGAGGCTCCATTATCTAAATAAACCAACCGCTTCCCATTTACTTCACGAGAAAGTATTGGAAAATCAGCTCTAATTTTTTCAATGTCTAGTATGTTAGATTTTACTGTCATAAGTTAAAATCCCATTTTTTTAAGTAAAATGTCAAACATTCCTGCTCTGTGAAGTGCTTGAATAGCTGTTACTAAAACCAAAAAGGCAAAGAACCTTATGTATGGTTTATATTTTTTATCTTTAATTCCCAAATCTTGTATCAATTTTTGTGTCGATATAATCTTTAAGTGCCGGAATGCTAACTCTATCCAAAGCATCTTTAACAAAAGCAGTAATCATCATATTTATAGCACTTCTTTTACCAACTCCACGAGCTTGTAAATAGAAAATAGCTTCATCATCTAATTGTCCTATTGTAGAACCATGACTACATTTAACATCATCAGCATAAATCTCTAACTCAGGTTTTGAGTTAATTACAGCATCATCCGTTAATAAAATATTGTTGTTTTGTTGAAACGCGTTAGTTTTCTGAGCATCAGGTCTAACAAATACTTTTCCGTTAAAAACACCCACCGAACTGTCATCTAAAATACCTTTGTAAACTTCGTTTGAGTTACAGTTAGGTTCTTTATGATCTACAATGGTGTGGTTATCGGTATGGTTTTTTTCTTTTCCTAAATAAATTCCATTCAAGTTGGTTTCACAGCCCTGACCATGCACTTCAATATTTAAGTTGTTTCTAACCAAAGTTCCTTGAAGAGTCATCGTATTAATAGTAAAATTACTATCCTTACGTTGATAAACTTGCTCGGTAGAAATCTGGTAGCTTTCTCCTTCTTTGTTTTGAATTTTATTGTATTCTACATTAGAATTCGGGTTTAAAAAGAATTCAGAAACATTGTTGGTAAAACTCTCTTCACCTTGAAGGTTAACAAATGATTCGATAATCTTAACTAAAGAATTATCGTGTGCCTTTACAATAGTTCTGGTGTTTGATATTAAATTATCACTATTGGTAATGTTTATGATGTGAATTGGTTTTTCAATCACAGCATTTTTGTCCAAATCAATATAAACACCATCTGTAAAACAAAGTGTGTTTAAAGCGATAAAAAGTTCTTTTTCAGCTTTAGCAATTCCTCCTAAATGATCTTTTAAAAAAGCATCAGACTGATTGATTGCCTCATTTAAAGAATTTATTTTTATTCCGTTTTCAGTTTCTATTTTTGAGAGATCAGCTCTAAAAAAACCATTTACTAAAACAACGATATTAGCATCTAATTCAGGAATTAAATAGCTAGAAATATCAATACTTGTATCAGCTGCTTTGTGCTGTATTCCGTAAGTTTTATTGATGATTTTACCAATACGAGTATATTTCCAATACTCTGTTTTAGAAGTAGGAAACTCTAAATTTTCCAATGCAGTTTTTGCATTGTTTCTTAAATCTTGAGCAAACTGAGGCTCGTTAGAAAAATCTAATTCATTTAGACTTTCTAAAAGCATGTTTTTTTTTGTTAATTCTGTTGTAGTCATTACGTTTTGTTTTGTCACGCTTTAACGTTTGCACGTTTTACGTTTTAACTTGATAAACTTTTAAGCGTCAACTTCTTCTTTAATCCAATCGTAACCTTTTTCTTCTAATTCTAAGGCCAATTCTTTTCCACCAGTTTTTACAATTTTTCCATTGTATAAAACATGAACAAAATCAGGAACAATATAATCTAACAATCTTTGGTAGTGTGTAATTACAACAGTGGCATTGTCTTTAGATTTTAACGTGTTAACTCCATTTGCAACAATTCTTAAAGCATCAATATCTAATCCAGAATCAGTTTCATCTAAGATGGCCAATTTTGGTTCTAACATTGCCATTTGAAAAATTTCATTTCTCTTTTTCTCTCCACCAGAAAAACCTTCGTTTACTGATCTTGAAGCCAATTTAGCATCCAACTCAACCAAAGCAGATTTTTCTTTAACCAATCCTAAAAAGGCCTTTGCTGTAATAGCATCTTGTCCTTTATGAGCTCTAGTTTCATTAATGGCTGTTTTTAAAAAATTAATGTTACTTACTCCAGGAATTTCAATTGGGTATTGAAAAGCCAAGAATAAACCTTCTCTAGCTCTATCTTCAGGACTCATTTCTAAGATGTCTTCACCTCCAAAATCAACTTCTCCTTTAGTTACTTCATACTCTTCTCTTCCTGCTAAAACAGCAGATAAAGTACTTTTTCCAGAACCATTTGGTCCCATAATAGCATGAACTTCTCCAGCTTTAATTTCTAAATTAATTCCTTTAAGAATTTCTTTATCTTCAATGCTTGCATGTAAATTTTTAATACTTAACATATATTCCTCTTTAATCTCTCCAAAGGAGAGAAATTTGTTTTTAATTTTATTTTGAAATAATATTATTCCAATTTTTATTTGCAGAGTCTTTTGATTTAGGCTCGTTTTTATTCCACTTTTTAACTGTATTTACTCCAAAACTGTTGTAAAAAACGTAAAGTTTTCCATCAACTATTTTGTAAGTTTCTGGATCTGCTTCCATTAATGCAGGTTTTTCTTTTGTTAAAGCATAAGCACACCATCCGCCATAAGCAGGTTCATATTTATCAGGACTTGCTTTAAATAAAGTTAAACTCTTATCGTTTATAAAATGATAAATTATTCCTTTGTAAGTATAGCTAATAGCTTCTTTACCAGGAACAGGTTTTCCAGCAAAATAGGTAATAGGATCGTAACCAGATAAAGCTACATTGTTTTCAGTATTGTAATGTTTTTTTCGAGCATTCTCATCCTGTGCGATAACAGTATTTGTTATGCAAAACAAGATAAATATGACGATAATTTTTTTCACAATAATGAGTTTAACCTACAGAACCTTCTAAACTAATTTCTAGTAATTTTTGTGCTTCAACAGCAAACTCCATTGGCAATTGGTTTAAAACATCTTTACAGTAACCGTTTACAATTAAGTTAATTGCTTTTTCGGTATCAATACCTCTTTGGTTACAGTAAAATATTTGATCTTCTCCAATTTTAGAAGTTGTTGCTTCGTGTTCAACTTTTGCAGTACTGTTTTTTGTTTCGATATATGGGAAAGTGTGTGCACCACATTTATCTCCCATTAATAAAGAATCACATTGTGTAAAGTTTCTAGCATTTTTAGCATTCTTATTTATTTGGATTAATCCTCTATAAGAATTGTTACTAAAACCAGCAGAAATACCTTTAGAAATAACCGTACTTTTTGTGTTTTTTCCTAAGTGAATCATCTTTGTTCCGGTATCGGCTTGTTGATGATTGTTGGTTACTGCTACAGAGAAAAATTCTCCAATGGAGTTATCTCCTTTTAAGATACATGAAGGGTATTTCCAAGTTACTGCAGAACCTGTTTCTACTTGTGTCCAAGAAATTTTAGAACCAGTATGGCAAATACCTCTTTTGGTTACAAAATTGTAAATCCCACCTTTTCCTTCTTTATCTCCAGGATACCAGTTTTGTACTGTAGAGTATTTTATTTCTGCACCATCTAAAGAAATTAGCTCAACAACAGCAGCGTGTAATTGATTTTCGTCTCTCATTGGAGCAGTACAACCTTCAAGGTAACTTACGTAGCTATCTTGATCGGCAATTAATAATGTTCTTTCAAACTGACCAGTATTGGCTTCGTTAATTCTAAAGTAAGTAGATAATTCCATTGGGCATCTTACTCCTTTTGGGATGTAGCAAAAAGATCCATCAGAAAATACTGCTGAATTTAATGCTGCATAAAAATTATCTGTACTCGGAACAACAGTACCTAAATATTGTTTTACTAACTCTGGATGATCTTGAACTGCTTCACTAAACGAACAGAAGATAATTCCTAATTCTCCTAATTTTTCTTTAAAAGATGTTTTTACAGAAATCGAATCCATAACAAAATCTACAGCAACTCCACTCAATGCTTTTTGCTCATCCATAGAAATTCCGAGCTTATCCATTGTAGCTTTTAATTCTGGATCAACATCATCCCAGTTTACATCCTTTTTTTCTTTAGGTGCAGCATAGTATGATAAATCTTGAAAATCTACTTTAGGGTAGTTAACGTGTGCCCAATCCTTTTCGGTCATTTCTTGCCATTGAGCAAAAGCTTTTAATCTAAAATCTAACAACCATTGTGGTTCATTTTTTTTAGATGAAATTAAACGAACAACATCTTCATCTAATCCTTTAGGTATAACCTCAGATTCGATGTTTGTTGTAAAACCATATTTATATTCTTGGTTTTCTTCTAACTGTTTTCCAAGTTCGTCTTCAGTATATGCGACTACTTTTTTCATATCAATTTATAATTTATAGGGAAAAACTTTCTCCGCAACCACATGTTCTGCTTGCGTTAGGATTAACAAAAACAAATCCTTTACCGTTTAAACCGCCAGAATAATCTAGCTCTGTTCCGGCAAGGTATAAGATGCTTTTTTTATCGCATACTATTTTTACTCCTTTGTCTTCAAATTCTTTATCATCATCATTAATGATGTGGTCAAAACTCATATCATAAGTTAAACCTGAACAACCACCACCTTTTACACCAACGCGAATAAAACTCCCATCTGGAGCACTATCCTCTGCCATTAGTGAGATGGCCTTGTTTTTTGCATTTTCTGAAACTGTTATCATAATCTCTTATTTAGATTCATTCTAAACTAACGCAAAAGTACCTAAAATGTGGTACTGAGCAAAGTTTTTTAGAGAGAAAGAATAATTATGTAAAACAGCCACTAAATCCAACCTTTTAACTTGTAAAAAGCAATAGCAGTATATTCGCGATAAACGATTATTTGATATTTTAAATGCGACCAAAATTGGTAACGTATTTGAGTGTTGTTGCCAATGTTTGGAACAATGTTGTTTCCTCCAAGTTCGTCATCTTGAAACAAAAAGGAGGCTTCTACGGGTTTTTCAAAAGCAGCTTCGCCAGTAATATTGGTTAAGCCTATTTTATGAAAAGTTTTTAATGAACGGTAAATGTGTTCGGGTGAGCTAACAATTATAATAGACGGGTTTCCTTTAACTAATTTTTTTACTTCTTGTGCTTGTGAGCGTGTGTTTGTTCCCACATTTTCGAAAGAAATTCTGTTGTTTTCAACTCCTCTAATAATTAATTCTTTTTTCATTAAATAACAAGCCGAAGCTGTATCGGTTGTATCGCCAGGCATGGTAATAATTATTTTTGTGCTGGGGTGTTTTTTGGCAATTTCTGATGCAAAATAAGTTCGCATTAAACCAGATTCGCTTGGGATACCGTTACCACTCATTACTACAATGTATTGTGGAGGGGTTTTTAGTTTTTGGTTTGAAAAACTTAAATTATAGTACATCCAAAAAGGAAGTGTGGTAAATGATAAAAGAATAATGATGGAAAATAAAATTCCGAAAAAGAGGAATAACCGTTTGAGTGGTTGTGTTAACAGTTTTGCTATTTTTTTTAGTGTTTTGATGTTGCTAAGGTAAAATAAACTTTCAACTTTCCGACTTTATGAACTTTCATACCTTTTTGAGTGGTCGGACGAGTTTGTAATTATTTAGTAAATCCTCAAAGGTTTATACTGCCAATCAACATAAACCTTTGAGGATTGATAGGAAGTAATTAAAAGTGATTTTTAGTCGCTCGGTTTTACCGAGTGACAGTTATTGGAATTGCTTTTAGCAAATTAACGAGTTTGTTTGGCTTAGGGATAGGAGTGGCATCCTTTTTTATTTCACAAAAAATACCTGTTAGGTTTGCTTTGATTGTGGGTATAAACCTGACAGGAATAACAAAATATAAAAAAGATATAACAGATAGCCCGACCTCCCGATAGCTATCGGGAGGAAGCCCCAAAAAAAATGATTAGAAAAGGTTCTCATTATAAACTTTCATACCTTTGCAAAATGTTAGAAAATAAAAACGAAAAACCGGTAAGTGAATTAGAAGAATTAGGCGAGTTTGGTTTAATTAAACACTTAACAGAAAATATTGAATTGCAAAATGCTTCTTCTAAAAAAGGAGTTGGTGATGATGCTGCGGTTATAGCTTATGAGAACAAGCAAACGGTTGTTTCTACTGATTTGTTGGTAGAAGGAATTCATTTTGATTTGTTATATATGCCAATGAAACATTTGGGTTATAAGGCGGTTGCTGTTAATTTATCGGATATTTATGCGATGAATGCAAGCCCGAAACAAATTACGGTTTCGCTGGCGGTTTCTAATAGAATGTCGGTTGAGGCATTGGAAGAATTGTACGAAGGAATTTTATTGGCGTGTAACATTTATGGGGTTGATTTGGTTGGTGGAGATACCACTTCTTCTACTTCGGGATTAATTATTAGTGTTACTGCAATTGGTGAGGGTGAGGCAGATAAATTAGTGTACAGAAATGGTGCTAAAGAGAATGATTTAATTTGTGTTTCGGGCGATTTAGGTGGAGCTTTTATGGGCTTACAATTGTTAGAACGTGAGAAACAAATATTTAAAGAAAATCCCGGTGTTCAGCCAGATTTTTCGGGTTATGATTATGTTTTAGAAAGACAATTAAAGCCAGAACCTAGAAAAGATGTGATTGATATGTTTACAGAAATTGGTGTTCAGCCAACTTCTATGATTGATGTTTCTGATGGTTTATCATCAGATTTAATTCATATTTGTAGGCAATCGGATGTTGGATGTACTATTTATGAAGATAAAATTCCGTTGGATTTTACTACTGTAAATGCTGCCGAAGAAATGAAATTAGATCCTGTGGTTTGTGCTTTAAATGGTGGTGAAGATTATGAGCTAATGTTTACAATTTCTTTGGATGATTATGAAAAAATAAAAGACCAAAAGCGTGTTGCCGTAATTGGTCATATTACTGCTGATAAGGGGGCTTATCAGATTGTTGATAGGGCAGAACAGGTTAAAGAATTAACAGCTTCAGGATGGAATGCTATTTTGAAGAAGTAGGGTTTCTATGTTTTTGTGATTAAAAAAACAACGGAAATAGATACAATTATAAAAGAGTAGAGGTTAAGAGATTTTAAATTAAATTTTTCCTTTATCCATAAGAATAAAGCGAGGACAGGTATAGCTACTAACATGCCAATCATAGGAGGAGCCCATAAAATTTCGAAAATTGCTCCAGATAGAGCATTGTAGTATGGGTTTGTTTCTGAGGAAATATACCAGAACAAAAATGTTAGTAAGCTTAGGCTAAAAACAATTTTAGAAGTGTATGGATGTTTGAGTATTTTTAGTTCAGCGTAATAGTTATCATTAAAGATTAAAAAAAAGAATAGTCCCGATTATCTCGGGACTATTTTTTTCATTTGTTTGCAGAGTCTTTTATAATGCTCAACAGGTTAAGCATTAGTTGTTAGCTTTGAACTAACATAAAAAATGAGGGTATTTGTAAGGTAATTTATTTTACTAGTTCCAAGTCTTTTACAGCATCGTAAGTTGGCTGAATAACCCATTTACCTTTTTGATTTATAAAGCCCCATTTTTCACCTTTTTTTGCAGCTGCAAATCCATTTTTAAAATCTCTAACGCCATCAAATTGAGCAGCAATTACCCAAGTTCCTTTAGCATCGTAATAGCCCCATTTTTCACCTTTTTTTCCTCTTGCTAAACCTTCACTAAAATTATTGTTTCTGTCAGCTTCAACAATTGTAAAATTGCCAGCTTTGTCAGTGTACCCCCATTTGTCTGTTTCTTTAACCATGGCCAGTCCGCTTGTTGGATCAAAATTTTTAGCTCCTAAATATTTTGGTTGGATTGCCCATTCTCCATTTTTGTTGATGTAGCCAATTTTTTTATCTAGGGTTTTAGCCCAGGCTAAGCCATCAATAAAATAACCAACGCTAATAAATTGTTCCTTTATGGCAATTTTTCCATCTGTAGATACAAAACCAAATTTTTTGTCGGCTGTTTTAAAAGGTGCTAAACCTTCAGAAAAATGTCTTAAATCTATTATGTTTGGAACAACCGTTTCTTTACCCAATTTATCAATTATAATAAATTGATCACCTTTTTTAACAGTTGCAAACCCGTCATTAAATTTAGAGGCTTTTAAATATTGAGGAGAAATAACTGTTTTTCCTTCAGTGTTCATGTATCCCCATTTTTTACCAACTATAACAGGAACCATACCATTTTCAAAACCAAGTAAACCAAAACCAAAAGCACTTTTAAGTTTGTAACTGCTTAATTCTGTATTTAGTTTTTCTCCAGATTTATTAATAAAGAAGAATTTCTTTCCTTCGTAAATTGGTGCTAAACCTTCAGAAAATTTGTAACATTTTCTGTATTTTGCTTCAATTACATTTTCTCCTTTTTCATTAATATATCCCCATTCTTTTTGATCATTTGATCTTGCTTGAGTAAGGTAAGATTGTGCTGTTAAATTGATTGAAATAATGCAGCTTAACAAAAGTGTTGTAGTTAGTTTCATCTCTAAAGGATTTTTAAAATTATGATATAAAGGTATAAAAAAAATACAGATTAAAATTATGATATTCTTCAGCTTTTTGTTTTAAATTAAATTTCGATATGAGGTTTTAGACTTAATAGATAAAAAATCAACATTTGTTGTGGCAGAATAGTGTTACTATTAATCCTGAGGATTATATGATGTTTTAACATTGGCCTAAAAAGTTTCTTTAAAATATTTACCAAACACCATATTTACACTAATTCCTTTACTTATACGACTTGTATTGTAGATGTTTAAGTATGGTTCTACTCCTAAACCAATTTCTTTTATTCTGATAAAAAACTTAATACTGATTTTTCCACCAAAAACTAGATTTTCTTCATAGTAATGTTTGTATTCGTATTCGTAACTGCCACCGAATAAAAATCCGCTACTACTTACCCATGTAGAATCGACCTGCTCAGTCCTATATTTTTCATCATTGAAAGTTATTCCTATAGAAGGTATTATTCTTAAAAATTTTAGATGAATCGCATAGCCATACATAAGAGATAATGTTTTGATTTTATTTACGGTTTCTATTTTTTCTTTCTCACCAAACAATCCAGATAAGACTTCTGAGTTAAATAAGAGTTGTAGATGGAGAGTGTGTGAATTTTTGAGAGCAGATAATCCGAACTGACCACCAAACCTTTCTTCTTTAGCCATATTGAAACCAGCATTTGCGTAAAATGTTGGGGTGTTATCATTTTGTGCGTAGCCCAAAAAAGGTATGAAAATTAAAAGTGTATGTAGAATATGTTTTAAAATCTTTTTTTTGATAAAAGTAAGAAGCTCTTGTTGTTTGTGAAAACAAGAATTGTAACAAAACTGACTTTTTAAATCATAAAAACTGAGAATAAAAAAAGAGCCTCGTTAATGAGACTCTTTTGATAGTGTGTATTTTAAATCTTTTTTATAAATTCTTTAACTGACTTCCGTCATTCATAAATGCAGGAATACCTGTTACATCCATACCTGTAA
>JBMYXB010000046.1:0-17011 GCA_049608005.1 Vicingaceae bacterium | reverse complement strand
ATTTTAGATTTTTCTTCTGTAAAAAGGATTTTCCATTGTTTTTCTTCAACTACAAAAGGAAGTTCTTTAATTCGTGCACTTATTTTTCTGATTGATTCTTCATTGTAAAGATCTCCATCTTTAATTTTAATGTAATTTTTAATGTATTGATGAGATATTGTTGCGTTGCCTTTAATTAAAACGCTGTCAATTTTATACAATTTGTTTTTTTCAATATAAAGTTGTGCAGAGAGTTTGTTTTTATCAATTTGAACACTATCTAATTTTATTGAAGCAAAGGGATGTCCGTTGTTTTCATAATAAAGAATAACTTTTTTAAAGAAATTTTGAATTTGTTTTTCGTTAAAAGGTTTGTTGTAATAGAGTTTGTCTCTAAACCCTAATTTACTTAAAACTTCTTCATCAATATTTTTGTTGGTTAAAGATGTCCATTTGTAGGTTTTACCTAGATGTAAATAAATATGGTAAAAAGATGAATCCACAACAATACTATCTGTAGTAGCAGTTAAAAAACCTTTTTGGTTAAGTTGATTTAAAGCAGAGGTAATGTCGGATTTTAAATTCTGAATAGAACTTACTTCGTTGTAATTTATAAGTTTTGATGGTTTAATTAGCGTATCATTAAAAGAAAATTGTAATTCAATTTTTTGAGCTTCAATTTTCGATAAAGAGAAGAGAAGTAGAATGAATATGTAATGTTTTAGTTTCAAAATTATTTATGATACGATAAAAAGCTACAATTATTTTATTTTCCAATCGATTTCAGTTTTGCCTAAATTTTTTAAAATTTCATTGGTTTTAGAAAAGTGTTTGTTTCCAAACCAATAGCCTCTATTGGCACTTAACGGAGAAGGGTGTCCGCTGGATAAAATATAATGTTTTTTTGAATCGATTTTAGCTCCTTTCTTCTTTGCAAAACCTCCCCAAAGTAAAAAGATAATACCTTCTCTTTTTTCTGAAAGTTGTTGAATAACACTATCTGTAAATTTTTGCCAACCTATTTTTTGATGTGAGTTAGCTTCAGATTCTCTAACGGTTAAACTTGCATTTAAAAGCAGTACCCCTTGTTTTGCCCAAGAAGTTAAATCACCACTTTTTGGGTAAGGAAATCCTAAGTCAGTTTCAATCTCTTTAAAAATATTAATTAATGATGGAGGGTGGTTGTTGCCATCTAAAACAGAAAAACTTAAACCATGAGCTTGGTTTTTTCCATGGTAAGGATCTTGACCAATAATCACCACTTTTACATCATTAAAAGAAGTTTGATTAAAAGCATTAAAAATTAACTCCTTTTGCGGAAAAATATTAAATTGATGGTATTCATTAATCAGATAATTTTCAATTTCAGAGAAATAATCATTCATAAATTCATTGTTCAATTCATTTTTCCAACAATTATCAAGGAGAAAGGTATTTATTTTATTAGGCATTTTATCTTTTTAAACACAGCAAAGGAATACATTTTAGGTTTTAAGTGAGTCATAAATTACTTATTTTTAATCATTGTGATTAATAATTAGTTAAATATCACTAAGTTTGTGACATAATTATATTTATACACTTAAGTAAACAAGGATGAGAAAATTAATGATTGCAACATCAGCACTTTTTTTAGTAGCTATTTTATTTGCCTCTTGTAAAAGTCATCAAACATGTCCTGCTTACGGATCTGTTGAAACTGAAAATACAGACAAACTACCTGCTTAGTTTTGAATTGGCTTGTTCTTGAATCCGAATCGGATTTAGAAAAAATAATCAAAGAATCATTTCTTGAGAATAATGGTGTAGCTATTTTTAAACATAGTACACGCTGTTCTATAAGTTCTGTTGCAAAATCTCGTTTAGAATCTTCTTGGGATTTTGATTCAGAAAAACTACCTATCTATTATTTAGATTTAATTTCTTACAGAAATATATCCAGCTTAATTGCTCAAAAATTTGATGTTCAGCACGAATCGCCTCAGATTTTAATTATTAAAGATGGGAAGTGTATTTATAACGAAAGTCATATGTCTATCTCTGTAAAAGATTTGCATCAGAAATTAGAATTTTAATTTTCAAATAAACCTTACTTTATTACTGCATCTTTTTTATCCTTACTTTTGTTGTAAGATGAAAAATATTCTTTTTATAATTCTTTTTATTTTTTCTTTTCAAATTATGCTTTCGCAAGAAACAGTTTTTGAGGAGAAAAGAACTATTTATAAAAGAGAGCAATCTTTTGGTGCAGTAATTCATACAAGAGGCTGGGGATTAACTTATCGTTACGGAAAATATACATCAGGTTTTACAAGAATAACTTATGAAGCCGAATTTGTAGGGATGCGGCATCCTAAAAATACCAAGATTGCAACAAGCCCTCAGGTAGCGTCTAATGGTTTTGTGTATGGCCAGTTAAATTCTATAATGCTTTTACGTTTAGGAATTGGAAATCATAGAACATTTATAAGTAAACAAAGTGTAAGAGGTATTGCTATTTCTTCAATATTATCAACAGGTATAACAGTTGCCTATGCTAAACCTGTATACATAGAAGTGCCAGGCGAATTTGAAATAGACAAACCACCAACTACAGACATTGTAAGGTATGATCCTGATGTACACAGAATTGATACAATTTTAGGGGGTACTTCGTTGTTTCATGGGTTTTTTACAGGAACATTTTATCCGGGTTTATTTATAAAAGCGGGTTTAAATTTTGAATCTTCTAGAAATGCAAGCAAGATTAATGCATTAGAGGTTGGGGCAGTATTAGATGTGTTTTATAAAAAAATACCGATGATGGCGAACGATTATAATAAGATGTACTTTTTTAATCTTTATGTTTCGCTTACCTTTGGCTCCAAAAAAACAGAATAGATGGCAGAAGAAGAAGTGGTAGAAAGAAAATTTTCAAAAAAACCGTCATGGTTAAAGGTTAAATTACCTACCGGAGAAGAATATAAGAAAGTTCGTAAAATAGTTTCAGAGCATAAGTTGCATACCATCTGCTCTAGTGGAAATTGTCCTAATATGGGAGAATGTTGGGGTGCAGGTACAGCAACATTTATGATTTTGGGTAATATTTGTACCCGATCTTGTGGTTTTTGTGCTGTAAAAACAGGCAGGCCATTGCCTGCAGATTTTGAAGAACCAATGCGGGTTGCAAATTCTGTTAAGTTAATGAATGTTAAACATTGTGTAATTACTTCGGTAGATAGAGATGATTTAAAAGATGGTGGTTCAATTATTTGGGAACAAACTGTAAATGCGGTAAGAAAATTAAGTCCAACAACAACTTTGGAAACATTGGTTCCTGACTTTAAAGGAGATTGGGATAATTTACAACGAATAATCGATGTAGCACCAGAAATTGTTTCACACAATTTAGAAACCGTTAGAAGACTAACCAAACAAGTGCGTATTCAAGCAAAATATGATAGGAGCTTAGAAGCTTTAAAAAGATTGAAGGATGGAGGGATGAAAACTAAATCTGGCATTATGTTAGGCTTAGGAGAAACAGAGGAAGAAGTGATAGAATCAATGAAAGATCTGAGAAATGTAGGTTGTGATGTTTTAACACTTGGGCAGTATTTACAACCAACCGTTAAGCACTTGCCTGTTGTTGAATTTGTTAGGCCAGAACAATTTGTGAAATACAAAAAAATTGGTTTAGAATTAGGTTTTCGATTTGTAGAAAGTGGAGCGTTAGTTAGATCATCTTACCACGCAGAAAAACATCTTTTTTAAAAAAAAGTTTATTTTTTTAATGACATTTTTTATCCGTAAACATAAGATTATTAACCGTTTGTAAAATTGCACCTTTAACTTTTATTTTTTTTATTACTTTTAGCCTTGAAATTAGCTTTCATTCTTTGGTATAAGAATTAAATTATACCTATCTTGTAAGCCGTTTCAAAAAAACACTAACTTTATAAAACCTTACATAATGAATATTAAAACAATTATTGTTGGATCTTTAGCACTAGGATGTGTAGTTGGAGGAACATTTTTTAAAATGAATTCTGAAGACGTTCAGTCAAACTATACACCACGAACCCTTACTAATGGAGGGGTTAAAGGTAATGCTGGTTATGCTGAATACATTAATATGTTAAAAGCAGATCCTGCAACAGGAAAAGTAGATCCTAATTTAGTTGCTCAAGCTAGAACTGCAGTAGCTGCTAAAAGTCAATTAAGTAGTAAAACTTCATTAGGTTTAAATTGGTCGCAAATGGGGCCAGATAATGTTGGAGGAAGAACAAGAGCTGTTTTAGTAGATAATAATGATATTAATAAAGTATATGCAGGAAGTATTTCTGGAGGTCTTTTTGAATCGAATGATGGAGCTTTAACCTGGAATCCAGTTCCTGGTATGCAAGGATTGTCTGGTGAAAACTTGATAATTTCTTGTATTACTCAAACTGCTAGTGGAAGAATATTCTTTGGTACAGGTTCTACTTTTGAAGGTGCAACAGGTCCTTTTATAGGTAATGGAATTTATGAGTATGTTCCTTCTACAGGACAAGTACATCCAGTTATAACAAATACAGGTACAATACCAAATAATAACGTTTTTTCTACTTGGTCTTATACGAATGCTATAACAGCTAAAGGAGAAAGACTTTATGTTGGTACTGCTTCAGGAATGTTTTGGGCAGATCCTACATCAGGAGATTATCCAACAGATTTATCTGGATGGACTAATCCAATTGAAGTTTTACCAAATTCAGGAATTTTAGAAACAAGTACATGTCACGATATTGATATATCTTCTGATGGATCTATGATTGTGTGTTTTGGTAGTAAAATTTATACATCATTAGATGATTCTTTTGGTTCATTTACTAAAACTGTAAAATCTGCATCAAGAACTGCTGCAGCAATTGCACCATCTAATCCTGATGTATATTATTTAATAAGAACAAATGGAAATTTATTAGGATTAGAAATATCTTTAGATAAAGGAGCTACTTGGGATGTGATTGTTCCTGGAGGTTCTTTATGTTTAGATCCGTTTACGCAAAACGATTGTACTGGTGGCCAAGGTTTATATGATTTAGCAATTGGAGTAGATCCAGGGGACTGGGGGCACATCTTAGTAGGTGGGGTTCAGCTTTACGAATGGCAGCATAACCCAGGATCTAATCCTATTGGAGGAGGTTGGTCTAAAGCTGCAAACTTATTTGAGTCTATTGCCAACCCTTATTATGTTCATGCTGATAAGCATACTATAGTATGGCCTACATCCAATACTGTTTATATAGGTGGTGATGGTGGTATAGCAAAATCTATTGATAATGGAGAGACATGGCAATCAAAAAATTACGGTTATAATGTAACTACTTTTTATGATGCAACTATGTCTGCAGATGGAGCTATAGTTGGTGGTGCACAAGATAACGGAACACAATTGTTAGCACCAAATATTTTTGGATCATCTACACCTTTAGGTACTGTAGAGATTCAAGGTGGTGATGGATTTGATGTTGCATTTTCTAGATTAGGAACTGGTATTGTTTATGCAACATCTCAAAATGGATCTTTAAATAGAGCTACACCAGGGGGTAATATGGGACCATTTTATGATAACTTTTTAGCTGGTAAAGTTGCACCAGGTGGTCAACCATTCCACACTGTTATCGAAAATTGGGAAAACCCTAACGATACTAACAGTATTGATTCTGTTTTAATCATTATTGATTCTGTTAATGTTTTTATCAATACTTTTAATGATACTATTTATTCAGGAGATACAATTGTGCAAGGTACTGTACTTAATTATGTAAGTTTATCTAATGGTAAAGAATTACAATATACAGTTCCTGCGGATATTATTCTTAACTATCCTTCTGATACAATTAAATTAATAGATCCAGTACAAAATAGATTTGTATCAAGGTTTAATGAAGGTTGTTATTTAACAAGAGATGCTGGAAGATTAAATGCATCTAATGGAGGAACAGGAGTTGATAGAATTAAATGGTTTAAGGTTGCACCTTATTCTAACATTGAAAACTTCGAATTTTCTGCTGATGGAAATCACTTATTCTTAGGATCAAGTAATGGTAAAGTTTATAGAGTTAGCGGTTTATCTACAGTAACAAATGAAATGAGCCAATCTGAATGGGATGCTAAATTAACTGTGTCGCAAATTGGAGGTGGTTTAGGTAATGGAGGTGTTGTAAGCGTTGCTATTGACCCTAACAACCCTGATAATATTATTGCTACAGCATCTGGTTATAATACTAATCCTCACGTTTACAGATGTACAAACGCAATTACTGCTAATAGTACAGTAGGTACTTTTGAAGCTATCCAAGGAACTGGAGGTTCTGCTTTACCATTTATGCCAGTTTATGATTGTGAAATAGATTACTCTGATGGAGACGTAGTATTACTTGCTACCGATTGGGGGGTTTGGTCTTGTGATAACGCTTTCTCTTCACCAAGTGGAGCGGGTGTTAATTGGTCGGATGAAAATGCTATTGGCATGGCTCACGTACCTGTTTATGCTATCCAACAACAACATTTACCTTCATGGCAATGTACTAATTCTGGTAATATTTATTTAGGAACTCATGCAAGAGGTTTTTACATGTCATCTGATTTAGCAGTTGTTTCTGTTGAAGAAAATGATGATGCTTTAGCTAATCTTGATAAAAATAAATTTATATCTGATTTAAGTGTTTATCCTAATCCTGTTAATACAAAAGGTAATATAGAATTTGATTTAAAAGAAAACACAAATACTAATGTTAAAATTTATAACATTACAGGTATCTTAGTTAAAGAAATTGCTTTAGGAACAAAAGCTAAAGGAAATCATAAAGTTAATTTTGATGTTTCTAATTTAGGGGCAGGTTCTTATATCTTATCTTTAGAAGCTGGGTCTGAAAGAAAAGTTTCTAAATTTATAGTAACGAAATAAAAAATAGCTTAATAACTATACAAAAGTCCTAACAGTTTTGTTAGGACTTTTTTTATGACTAAAAATGACTACAAAATACGAACACATATTTTTTGATTTAGATAGAACACTTTGGCACTTTGATGAAAATTCTAAAAAAGTATTAAATGATATATATGATAATTTTAAGTTAAATGTTGTAATAACATCTTTTAGCGAATTTTTAAATAAGTATCAAGAGATTAATGAGCATTTATGGAGTTTATACAGACAAGATAAATTAACAAAAGAAGAATTACGTTGGAAACGATTTGAAGATACTTTAGCTTACTTTGATATAGCAAATGAAAGTATGGCTAATGAAATGGGGGATTATTACATTAAGCATTCTCCTAAGCAAACATTATTATTTCCTTTTAGTTTAGAAGTGCTAGATTATTTATTTAAAAAATATAAGTTACATATTATAACAAACGGGTTTGAGGAGGTGCAACACATCAAATTAAAAGAATCTGGATTAACAGCTTATTTTGATGTACTTATTTTTTCTGAAACAGCAGGCGTTAAAAAGCCACATCCATATATATTTAAAAAAGCGTTATCAGAAGCTAAAGCAAAGGCCGAAAATTCTATAATGATAGGAGATGATTGGTATGCTGATATTTATGGGGCACAACGTGTTAAAATGGATAGCGTATATTTTAATTATAAAAAACTAAAGCACCATAATAAAGTACAATATGAAATTAGCTGTTTAAGCCAATTGTATGATATTTTATAATAAAAAAAAGGAGTTCTGAAAATTCAGAACTCCTTTTTTAAAACAATTTAATTGGGTATTACTTTTCTTTTGTAGCAGATGTTTTTTTAGCTTCTGCTTTTCCTTTTGAGCAAGATTTAGCTTTGTCTTTAGAACAACATGCTTTTTTTGCTTCAACTTTTTTAGCACAACAAGCTTTTTTATCACCTTTTTTACAAGCTTTCTTATCACCTTTTTTGCAATCTTTCTTTTTGCAATCTTTTTTGTCACATTTATCATTATCATCACAAAGTTCAACATTGTAGTTTGAAGTTAATATTGTAGATAATGCAAAACTTGAGCTTGCTATAAATGCGATAAATGCAAATGCTAATAATAATTTTTTCATAATTGTATTTTTAAATTTGTGTTTAATTGAATATAAAAGTAAGAATATTAAACGGAATTTTAGTGTTAATACTTGTTAAAACTTTGCAATTGTGGTAATTCCGCCTTTAACTTTTTCGTTTAGTTTAACGTTTAATTTAACATCTAAAGGCAATAATAAATCTACTCTAGATCCAAATTTAATAAAACCACATTCTTCATTTTGCTCAGCAGCATGCCCTTCTTTATCAAAAAATACAATTCTACGAGCTAATGCACCTGCAATTTGTCTAAATAAAACGGTTCTTCCTTTACTGTCTTCAACTACAGCAGTTGTTCTTTCGTTTTCTGTAGATGATTTTGGATGCCATGCAACCAAAAATAACCCAGGATGGTATTTGTAATATTTTAAATTTCCACTTATAGGGTATCTATTAATATGAACATTTACAGGTGACATAAATACCGAAACTTGTAATCTTTTTTCATTAAAGTATTCTGTTTCTTCAACTTCTTCAATTACTACAACTGTTCCATCTGCAGGAGATATAATATCTCCATCTCTTTGTACCCAGTTTCTTTTTGGGCTTCTAAAAAATTGTATAATAATTATTAACACTAATGCAGAAAGTATGTAGCCAATAATTTTTACAACTGCATAATCGTTAAAAAAGAAAAAAGTAATAGCGTTTACCATTACTGCAAACAAAACTGCTATAATTAGTGAAGGTATTCCTTCTTTATGAAATGTCATAAATAATTTTTTTGGTAAAAATAATAAATCTAACTTATCAAATAGAGATAAGAATATATAAATGGAACAGATAATAATAAACCATCAAAACGATCTAAAATACCTCCATGGCCAGGAAGTAAATTTCCTGAGTCTTTAATGTTTAAACTTCTTTTTAGCATAGATTCAACTAAATCTCCTAAACCACCAAAAATAGTAACGATAACAGCTAATACAATCCAGTTAGTTTGATTTAAGTTGGTAAAAAAGAGAGATAAAACAACAGCAATTCCAATTGTTAAAAGCCCTCCTCCAATAGATCCTTCCCAAGTTTTTTTAGGCGAAATACGTTCAAATAGTTTATGTTTTCCAAAAAATCTTCCAGCAAGGTAAGCTCCAGTGTCATTAGTCCAAAGCATTAAGAAAAATCCTAATATAATTTGAAAACTGTAAGAGCTAGTAAACCCGTTACCAGAATAAAAGCCTAAATGAAAAAGCATCATAAAGGGAATAACAATATAAATTAATCCTAAAATAGTATAAGATACATTTACAAAAGGGTGTTCTTTTTTGCGATACAATTCAACAAGAAAAGTAAAAAATAGCATGGCAATAGGAATAAAAATAAATTTTAAATTTATCATATTCAGTATAATAAGTCCAACTGTAATTGTGGCAACCAAACTGATTAATAACCCCCAAAACTTAATAGGTTGTATCGTTTTAGATTTTTTTACAAGTCCATAAAACTCATCAACTCCTAAAATTATTATTAGTGTAAAAAGGCAAAGAGCAATTGTAGCATTAAAATATATACCTGCCATTATGGTAAGAATAAATAAAAATCCGGTTATTGCTCTTGTTAACATATTATAATGCGTTTTTAGAAATAATGTGTCTTGCTTTTACTAAATCATCAGGCTTAACATGGAGCTCAATGCCAGCATTGGTTAAATGTATGTGCATAGAGTCCATTTTATCTACAATTACTACATCAATACCATTGTCTTCTAAAACAGCTTTCACAATTTCAGAATCGTTAGGGTTGTTGGTTTTGTATATGATTTCCCAGTTAGACAAATTAGCTTTTTTCTTCAGCAGGTTTATTTTGATTAGATTCAGTTTCTTTTGAAGTAACTTTTTCTGGTGTAACTTCAGCAACAACTTCTTCTTTCGCTTCTTTAATTTTTGGAGTTTCTTTTTTCTTAGAGATTTTTTTCTCCTCTTTTAATTCAGCTTCAAATTCACTTTTTCCAAAAATTAATTCTAAATCATCTCTAAATAAAACTTCTTTTTCTAAAAGCTTATCTCCTAAAGCAGTAACCTTGTCTTTGTTTTTTCTAATAATATCAAGCGTTCTTTGGTAAGATTGTTCTACCATATCTTTAACTTCTTGATCAATTAATTCTGCTGTTTTTTCGCTATATGGTTTGGTCATTGAGTATTCACTTTGCCCAGTAGAGTCATAAAAACTGATGTTCCCAATTTTTTTACTTAATCCATAAACACTAACCATAGCGTAAGCTTGCTTGGTAACTTTTTCTAAATCGCTTAATGCACCAGTAGAAATTTTCCCAAAAAACACTTCTTCTGCAGCTCTACCACCTAATGCTGCTGCCATTTCATCTAGCATTTGTTCGGTAGTTGTAATTTGTCTTTCTTCAGGTAAATACCAAGCAGCACCTAAAGATCTACCTCTAGGTATGATGGTTACTTTAATTAATGGATTGGCATATTTTACCAACCAACTAACTGCAGCATGGCCAGCTTCGTGGTAAGCTATTGCTTTTCTATCATGGTCAGAAATGATTTTATTTTTCTTTTCTAAACCTCCAACAACTCTATCAACTGCATCTAAAAAATCTTGCTTGCTTACTTTCTTTTTATTGTTACGTGCAGCAACTAAAGCAGCTTCATTACAAATGTTAGCAATATCAGCACCAGAAAATCCAGGGGTTTGTTTCGCTAAAAATTTAACATCAACAGAAGTTTCAATTTTTAAAGGTTTTAAGTGAACTGCAAAAATTTCTTCTCTTTCGTGTAATTCGGGTAAATCAACATGTATTTGTCTGTCAAATCTTCCAGGTCTTACTAAAGCTCTATCTAAAACATCAGCTCTATTTGTAGCAGCTAAAACAATAACACCGTTGTTGGTGCCAAAACCATCCATTTCGGTTAATAGTTGGTTTAATGTATTTTCTCTTTCATCATTTCCACCTTGCATAGCTCCTTTTCCTCTAGCTCTACCAATGGCATCAATTTCATCAATAAAAATAATTGCAGGAGCTTTATCGTTTGCTTGTTTAAATAAATCTCTTACTCTTGATGCTCCAACACCAACAAACATCTCAACAAAATCAGAACCTGATAGCGAAAAGAAAGGAACTTTAGCTTCGCCAGCAACTGCTCTTGCAAGTAATGTTTTACCAGTTCCTGGAGGGCCAACTAATAATGCTCCTCGTGGTATTTTTGCTCCTAATTTTGTATATTTTTGAGGTTTTTTAAGAAAATCAACAATTTCTTGCACTTCTTCTTTTGCACCTTCTAATCCAGCAACATCTTTAAAAGTTGTTTGTGTTCCTTTTTCTTTATCAAATAATTGTGCTTTAGATTTTCCAATACTAAATATTTGTCCAGGACCACCTCCACCAGCGCCACCAGTCATTCTTTTCATTAAAAACATCCAAATAGCAACAATAATTATAATAGGAAATAGTAAGCCTATTAAGCCTCCAAACCAATCTTCTTCTGTAGTAACATTGTATTTTAAATTATTGTTAACAGCGTATTCTTTAAGATCGGTATTAAAGCCATCTTCAGAAAAATATTTAAAAGTAAAGTGTGGGCCTCTACTTTTTGCCGAATTTAATAAAGGGGCTTTAATTCTGTTTTTAAATTGGTCTTGCTCTAAAGCTGCTTGGGTTAAAGTAACCCTAACTTCTTTACGATTACTCACAACAACTACTTCTTCTACATAGTTGTTTATTACCATTTCTTTAAATTCAGATTCGGTTATTATTGACGATCCTCCATCAAAATTAATTAACTGTAATGCAATTAATCCTAAACCAATTACAGCATAAATCCAATAGAAATTTGAAGGTTTTTTAGAATTGCCTCCTAAAGAAAACTTGTTTTTTTGTTTTTTCGGATTTTCCATTAATATTATAAGTCTTTTATTTTTGTGATTTTAGCATCGGCCCAAAGCCCGTCTAAATTGTAAAAATTTCTTGATTCTTCTTGAAAAACATGAACTACAGTGTTTACATAATCTAAGATTACCCATTCAGAATTTCCAAACCCTTCTTTTTTCCAAGGTCTATCTCCGAGTGTTGTTCTAACTTCTTTTTCTGCCGAGTTGGCTAACGAACTTACATGGGTGCTAGAGGTACCTGTGCAAATAATAAAATTTGTGCAAATTGCATTTTCAATATTTGTTAAGTCAACATTTACAATGTTTTCTCCTTTAACTTCTTGTAGCCCTTTAATAACAACATCAGAAAGAATTTGAGTTGCATTAATTTCCTTTTTTTTACTCATTAAATTTTTAATCAAATTAATCCGCAAAATAACGAATAATACTCGAAGAAAAGCTGTTTATCTTTAACTAATAAGTTAAAAATTCAATATTTTTGAGATGTATGTATAATCGATTATTTTTAGGTAATAAGTTAGTTCGTTTAAAAGAGGTAGATTCTACCAATTCTTACCTTAAAAATCTGCTATCATTAAGTAGTAATGAGGTTGAAGGGCTTGTGGTTGTAGCCGAAAATCAAGTTGCAGGAAGAGGTCAGCAGGGGAGCGTTTGGGAAAGTGAAGCAGGAAAAAATTTAACATTTTCTATATTTTTAAAACCTAATGTTTTAATTCAAAATCAATTTTTAATTAGTAAAGTTATTTCCTTAGGAATAATTGAGTTTTTAACAGATTTAGGGCTAGGTATGCTTAAAATTAAGTGGCCAAATGATATTTACTGCGGAAATAAAAAAATTGGAGGTATTTTAATTGAAAATACCATCAAATCAAATAAAATTTCGAGTGCTATTGTTGGGATAGGACTAAATGTAAATCAAAGCAAATTTAATTCAGAAAACTTACCAACTTCCATTGCTTTAGAATTAAATAACAATAAGTTAAATTTAGAGGATTTGCTGAGCAGGTTGTTATTTTTTATTGAAAAAAATTATACAAATTTAAAATTAGGAAAAGAAGGTGTTATCAATAGCAATTACTTAGATAATTTGTATTGGATAAATGAGTTTAGAAGTTTTAGAAAGGGAAAAGAACTACTTGAAGGAACAATTGTTGGTGTAGATAAAATTGGTAAAATTCAGCTAAAAATTGAGGGTGAAATTGAAACTTTTGGATTAAAAGAGATTGTATTTTTTAAATGAATCTTTTTTAAAAAGATATTGCTGCAAGCTTTTTTATAAACTCGTTAAAAAAATGTGTTAAAGGTTTTTCAACCATCATTTTCATAAAAGGATTTAGAGCTCCATCAAAAATTAAATGAACTTCAGTTGCATTGTCATCAATCTTATCAATAAACAAGTTAAGTGTAAATTTAAAGGGTGTTTTACCAAAAGAATCAAGATAAACTAAAGAATGTGGGGTAGAGGCAACTCGTTTTAAACCCAAATGACCTGTATTTTGCACTTTTACAGAGCAGGTTTCATTGGTAGCTTCCCACTCACTAATTTTATCTTGAGGTAATAATTCTTTAAAATTATTCATATCCATCAAGAAATTGTAAACTTTTTCTTGATTAGCAGAAATGTGTTGATGAGGAGTTTTTATAATCAAAACAATTTAATTATTAAGCAATTACAACATCCCATTTTGCAGGGTTTACTCTCCATTGAGCTAACGATTCTAAAGCGTTTTCGGAAACATAATTAGCTTTTACAGCAGCTTTTAACATCGAATCATAATCGCTTAAGGTTACTAAATCGCATTTACTTTCTTTAAAATTATTTTCAGCTAACTCAAAACCATAAGTAAAAATAGCAACCATACCTAAAATATCACACCCCTCTTCTCTTAAGGCTGCAACAGCTTTTAAACTACTGCCACCAGTAGAAATTAAATCTTCAATAACTACTACTTTTTGATTGTTGGCAATATCTCCTTCAATCATATTTTGCATACCATGCCCTTTAGATGCAGATCTTACATAAACAAAAGGTAAACCCATAGCTTCGGCAACTAAAGCTCCTAAAGCAATTCCGCCAGTTGCTACCCCTGCTATAACTTCAACATTTGGGTAACGTTCGTTAATAGCTTCAACAAATTGCTGACGAATAAAAGTTCGTACCGGAGGGTAAGATAATGTTTTACGATTATCGCAATAAATAGGTGATTTCCATCCAGATGCCCATTGAAAAGGGGTTGTAGGATTCAATTTAATAGCTTTAATTTGTAATAATGATTCAGCTATTTTTTCTGCAGAGTTTTGGTTTAAAATCATAGTGTAAATGAAAATTATTTTTATTCATTTTATATTCTGCAAAAATGAGTAAAAATTATGAGAAACCGAAGTGCTAACGGTTGTAAAAACGGATTAAATAATAATATTTTTTAGAAGAGGAATGTATAAAGTTTTTGTAGAAAATAAGGTTATCTATTTTACTGATGATGAAGGAAATTGCAATCAATTATCTAAGGGGGTAACGATTACTTTTTTTTCTGAAGAAATTACTTCATTTATAGTTGATCTTATTTTTAATGATGCTAAAATAGAACACATTAATATTGTTGTAAAAAATTATGGAGCTGCATTTGTAAATTTTCAGAAATACTTTAAAATAATAGAGGCTGCTGGCGGTGTTGTTAAAAATACAGAAAACAAAAAGTTATTTATTTATCGTTTAGATAAATGGGATTTGCCTAAAGGAAAGATTGAAAAAGGTGAGGGTATTAGAGATGCTGCTTTAAGAGAGGTTGAAGAAGAGTGTGGCATTAATAATTTAACAATAAATAATGCCTTACCTGATACCTTTCATATCTATAAACATAAAGAAAAAATGATTTTTAAACGCACTTATTGGTTTGATATGAGTAGTGATTTTGAGGGGGAACTTGTGCCACAATTAGAGGAAAATATTACCAAAGTAGAGTGGCTTACGGATGCTCAAATAGAAGAGAAAGTACTTAAAAATACTTATGCTTCGATAAACGAATTGTTGCGCGTTGTTATTTAGTTAAATCAAAAAAGTCTCTTTCTATATTATCTTCAGTAGCTCTTTCTGCAGTTCCTCCTGGTCTTCCGGCAGGTGCTTTGTAAACAACTTGGTTTTGATCTAATAAAATGTAAGAAGGAAATGTTCTTACATGATAATCGGCTAGTACCTTTTTATTTTTTCCGATGTGTAAAAAGGTCCAATTGTAAGTTGTGTTTTTACTTAAAAAAGAGTTCATTTTTTCAACATCATTATCAGCACAAATACTTACAAAATGAATTTTGTTTTTGTATTTTTTATGCAATACTGCCATAATTTTCATTTCTTTTTGACTAGGTGTACTCCAATTGGTCCAAAAATTAATGTAAACTGGTTTTCCTTTAAATTTTGTAATAGAAATAGTTTCATTAGCTCTATTTTTTAATGAGAATAAAGGAGCGTTACTTCCTGCTCCAAATTTCTTTTTAGTGATTTTTTCTATTATATTTTTTGCTATAATTTTTTGCTCAGGATATTTAGATGAGCTATTCACCTGATTTAAAATACGGATGATGTTTTTTTTATCAAAATATTTATCCTTACTTATTTCTAATAAACCATTAAGCATAAAGTAGTTTTTAAACTCATCGTCTTTAATTAAAAAAGGAAAAGCATTTAGGGCGTTAGAAAGAGCTTGATAGCTTGCTTTATCGTTTATTGCTTTAGAAATAGGGTAGCCTTTAACTTTAAGAGATAAATCTTTAAACTCTCCTTTAAAAAAAGCTTTTAAAAAAGTAGTGTATTCGGGGTTATAGTAAAGAACTGGTTGCTCGTGTATGTATTCTAAAAATAAGTTAGCTTTGGTGTTTTCATTGTTTTTAGAGTTCGATTTTTTGTACGATACATCTAAAGAGCCTAGGGTAACAGCAATGCTGTATTTAATGTAATTTTTAACAAATTCTGAATTAGAACTTTCAGCCTCTTTTAACATTTTAAGTTTAAAAGATTTTAATTTAGGCTCAATAGAACGGTCTCTTTTTTCAAATAACAACCTGTTGTTTTCAAAAAAATTATCAAACTTATTATTAAAGCTACTAATTTGTTGATTTAGTTCTGTTGGTGCAGGAAAACTAAAGTTTAATGAAAGTTCTTTGTCATAAATTCTTCCTTTGTTAAACTCCTGGTTGTAGCTAAGATTAATGTTGTAAATTTTGCCAGGCCTAATGTAAAAAGAAGTTGTTTTGTCTTCTATTTGTAAATAAACTTTTTGGGTGTTTTCGGTATCAAATTCAAAATTATAGGCTCCCAAATTGGAAATGGTTGTAAAGCCTATTTGTTCTTTTTTATTACTGATGTAATCAGAATATGTGTAAAGTACTAACTCTTTATTGTTAAAGCCTTTTGCTTTGCCTTTTACAATAGTTTTGCTGGCAAATAGGGTAGAGGCTAAAAATAAAAATATTACGAAAAACGACTGTTTAATTTTACTCAAGTTAAAATAGATTATTAAATTTTGTTTTTGATTGCTACAGGTACAAATTGACTTGCATTACCATTATTGATTATTATATCACGTACAATTGTAGAATTTATTGCAGAGAGTGCAGGAATTGTTGATAGATAAATAGTTTCTATATTTTCTGCCATTGCTTTGTTCATTTGTGCAATAGAATTTTCGTACAAATAATCTGAACTATTTCTAATGCCTCTTAAAATGTAATTGGCATTAACCGATTTACAAAAATCTATCGTTAATCCTTTGTAAGTTGCTACTTCTATTTTAGGGTTATTATTAAACGTAAGCTCAATAAATTGGGTACGTTGTTCTAATGTAAAATGATATTTTTTAGAAGAGTTAACCCCAATAGCAACAATAATTTTATCAAAAAGAGGTAAAGCTCTTTCAATAATATCTTGGTGCCCAATGGTAATTGGATCAAACGAACCAGGAAATACTGCAATTTTCATAAACATTGTTTTATTATTTCAAAGTTAGTTAAAAGTAAGTTAGTTCATTAAATGGAATGGTAGAAAGAATGTTGCCAAATATTTTTGTTTCAGATTTCTACCTAAAAAGTGTAAACGATGTTTCTATAACTTTGTAA
>JBMYXB010000045.1:0-17303 GCA_049608005.1 Vicingaceae bacterium | reverse complement strand
GTTTCGGGGTGTAGCGTAGCCCGGTTATCGCGCCTCGTTTGGGACGAGGAGGTCGCAGGTTCGAATCCTGCCACCCCGACAAAAAAGGACTTACTCGCCTTATAAGAGTAATGTGAGGGCTCGTAGCTCAGCTGGATAGAGCACCTCCCTTCTAAGGAGGCGGTCCTAGGTTCGAATCCTAGCGGGCTCACAAAATAAAATCTAATGAATGCTATCATTAGATTTTTTTGTTTGATGAACCAAACACCATACAGAGAGGTGGCCGAGTGGCTTAAGGCGCACGCTTGGAAAGCGTGTAAACAGCAATGTTTCGGGGGTTCGAATCCCTTCGTCTCTGCAATTAGAAAATAAAACCCTTTAACTATCAGTCAGTTAGAGGGTTTTTGCTTTTAAAGTTGTACGGTTATTGTATTGTAATGGATCAAGAACAATTGTTGGGGACTAGGCATAAATTTGAGTAAGCCTAAAAAGGAAAAACTACACATAAGGGAAGTTTTTTCTGTTTTAAGCTACATTTAAACTGTTTAGAGGCTAAACAAATTAAGTTGGACAATTCTAACAATAGCAGATCGAACTTAGATTTATATTTTTAACACAAAAAAAGCCCTTCAAGGTAAAAACCTTGAAGGGCAATTTTAATTACTTTAAAAATCTATTTACTATTTAGTAAGTACGATTCTTTGAGTAGAAACTTCATCATTGTTAATTATCTTAACAAAGTAGCTACCTTTATTTAAATTAGATAAATCGATAGTTGTTTTAGCAGATGCAACTACCTCATTATGTACAATAGCACCTAAAACATCGTAAACTACAATATTAGCACCTTTAACACCTTCAATGTTAATTAAACCAGTTGTTGGGTTAGGGTAAATGTTAAAGTTAGAGTTGTTAATGATATTGATTCCCACAGGAATATTTAATGCTGCATGTGTAGCATTAACAATTTCTCCTGTTGCGTTATTAATAATAAGCGCAACAAATTCTGTCTCAGTTTCATCATGAGCAGCAGGAATTGAACCACTATAGTTAAATGGATTAGCTGTGTTAAATACAACATTTGTAGGTACACTATTAGCAGATCCATCCCAACCATCAACTAATTGACGAGCAACATGATCATATACCATATTGGCAGCAGGTATTGGATCTCCAGCACCTACATAGTTAAATCCATCCCAATCAACTAGTGGACCAGCAGCACCATCATCATAATAATTAGCTTGCTCATATCCATTACCTCCAGTTACACCGTTTTCTAATACAATAAGTGCGGTATTGTAATCAGCACCATTCATATCTAAAGCAAATGTAGTAGCAACATCAACTGTAAAAGCTCTAGAAGCATCATTCCAAGTTTGACCTGTAATTTCAATTTTAGCTTCAGGGTTAATTTGTACATGTTGATCGTAAGCAGCAGTTAATGATGCTAATCCTGGATCTACCTCTACATTATGTCTATCCATGATACCAGAAGGATAACCTCCAATAAAGTTCCCAATTTCAGTATCATAAGCTGCTACAGTCATAGGGTCTGCATTATGAACACCAATACCAATCCAAGTGCCATCATTAGCATGTGTATTAGCCATAGTACTTAAACCTACTAAACCTCTAGTACACCATCCACACCATGTTCCTGTTCCTTCTTCATAAACAACAGTTTTAGGGAAAACAGCACCAAGTACTTGAATATCTTTATTTAAAGTATAAGAAGCACCACCATTTCCGTTAACGTTACTTATAGTTACCTGAACATCATAATTTCCAGTATTTACAGTATTCCAAGGTACATTGTGTGTAAATGTATAAGAATTACCTGTAGTTTCGTTACAAGTAGCCGTAAAAATTACAGAGTTAGCTCCACCATCAATAGAATAAACGACATCAAAAGAAGTTAAGTTAGCAGTTCCAATGTTCATTACAGTACCTTCAATGTTGTTGTTACCAACAGCAACAACGCTTGCAGTTGTAATAGCTGTAAAATCAGCACCGTCAGCAGCACATCCGCTACCAAAGTTAAATACTTGGTAATCACCAGTAGCAGTTCTTGTATCAACAACGTTTCCTCCATGAGAAAGAACTACATCGTTAGAGGTACCTCCAACCCAAGAAAAGTTATAACAATCAGCATTATTTAAACAAACAGTAGTAATATCATTTACTAAGTTCCATTGGTAAGCTCCGTGCTGAGCAATAGTATCTCCAGAAACAATGTTAGTAATATACCAAGCCTGTCCACCTTGACTATCTGTAGAAACATCAACAGTCATAAAATCATCACCATGTGCAACATGTTTTACAGACCAAGTATCATTAGTAGCAACTGCATCTCCTGTAATAGATACTGAACAATCAAAGTTATAATATCCTAAAGCAGATAAATCTGCTTGTTGAGTAAATGTATAATCCATTGATGTTGCAGGAGCAATAGAAGCTGCAACTGTTTCGGTAACTACTGCACCACCATTAATAGAGTAAGATACATCAAAGTTAGTTAATGCAGCACCACCATAATTAAAGATAGTTACAGTAACATCTTCATTAGCTGTTTTAGTACAAGAAGAGTTGTTAGGAGCTAAAAATGCAGTAATACCACCATCAACAACAGTACTTTCGTAAATATCGATATCATCAATGTTTAATCTAAACATATTTGTGCAATCGTGATGACGGAATGCAATGTAAACCATACCACCAGTATGTGCAGCTAAAGAAATAGATCTTTTTTGCCAGTTATCAGCAATAACAGTTTCTTGTGCTTGAATAACAGATCCATTTGCACCAGTAAAATCGGCAACAGTATTACCTGAAGTAGAAAGGTAAACTGTGTATTTTTCAGATGCCCAAGTTTGATCTTGTGCTTTTCTGTAAAAATCTAAAATTGTAGATGCACCAGCAGTAGTTAAATCAATAGCCGGAGATATTAACCAATTATCTGGAGTTAAAACAACACCACCAGCCCATGAAGCTGAAGTTACACAGTCGCCTGTAAATCCAGTACCAACAGAAGGTCCTCAATCACTTGCGTCTCCATCAGCATCATTAGTTGTCCAAGTACCTAGTCCACCAGAAAAATCATCTTCAAAAATACTTACTTTATTGCTTGTACCTTGTGCGGTAACCTGCGGAGCAGGAGAAAGAATTCCATTAACAGCATTTTGCCTACTTGCATAATCCTGTCCATAACTTACAGTACCGGAAAGAAGCCCTGCAAGAATAAAAAGTTTAGTTTTTATTTTCATAATTAAAAGTTTAGTAATTGGCTCTATAAATTTAATAATTAAGTATAGATAATGAGCCATTTATTATCCATCACACAAATATAATTATTATATGCGTTTTTAGGTTTGAAAAAAGGTGTAAAAAGCAACTAATATTGGTTTCTTATAGTTTTTATAATTGATATTTTAAGCATAAAATAAAATAGATTTTTTAGAAAATAAATTTCTTTATTTGCATGAATAATTTTATAAAAAAATAAAAAAGTTAATATCAATTTAGTTAAAAATATGAATCTGATTAAATTAAAAAAGTGGCATAAATAATACTCTTTTTTATAGTATTAGTGCTTTTAATTTTAACTGCTATACCAACAAGAGTGGTCGTTGCACAACCCTGTAATTTTCAAAAAACAGGTTTTTATAGCTAATTTTAAAGGATGTTTGTTTTTTTTACCTCTAAATTATCGCTTCTATTTTAAAACTTTTATTCCGCATAAATAAAGCAATTAGAGAGCCTTTTGTTGCTCTTAAAATAACCGATCCTATTTGATGGTTACTTACCTCTAATTTTTGAGTGAATTTCAGGTACTTTTTCAGATTAAAGATTATTTAATTGCAAAAGGAGCAACAACTAAACAGCTTAATAAGCTTCAAAACACAACTATATCAGCTTTTGATAACACCTCAATAAAAAAAGTACAGTATCATTTAATGTTTGATGTTGACGAAAGTGATGAGGATTAAGTATTTTTAGGGATTAAATTTTATAATTATGGATTTTAATTTAGATAATGAAACATTAATTAATATTGGTTTAGCAGTGGGTGCTATTCTTATTTTAATAGTTATTGTTTATGGAATTAACAGACTTTTTAAATTTATCTATAAAAAAATTAGGTCTTTAACGGGTGATAAAATTAAAGGGATAAAATTTAAAAATTACGAAATTCTTACACCTGCATATACCACCAAACTTATTATTGGTGGCGTAAAAATAATAAGGGCGTTTTTACTTCTTATTATTTTTTATTTTTGGTTGCCTTTGCTTTTTAGTATTTTTCCTTGGACCAAAAGCATAGCTAACACGCTTTTAGATTACACGTTAACACCTTTATCCTCTTTAGGAAGTTCTTTTGTAGCTTATTTGCCAAGCTTATTTTTTATTACAATAATATTAGTTATTGTAAGGTATATAAATAAGGTGCTAAAGTTTTTTGCAATGGAAATTGCCAACGAAAGGCTTAAGATTGATGGTTTTTATAAAGAGTGGGCAAAACCTACGTTGGTTATTGTAAAACTTATTGTTTATGTTTTTGCTTTAGTTATCATTTTTCCATATTTGCCAGGTTCAGATTCACCAGCTTTTCAAGGTGTATCCATATTTATGGGGGTACTTTTATCTTTAGGATCTACAGGTTTTGTTGCCAATGCAGTTGGAGGATTAATGATTATTTATATGCGTCCGTTTATAATTGGTGATGTGGTTAAAATAGGAGATAATTTAGGTACTGTTATATCTAAAGGAATGTTGGTTACTCGATTGAATACACCCAAAAATGAAGAAATTAGTGTGCCTAATAAAATGGTTGTAGAAAATCAAATTGTAAATTACAGTTCTGAAGAAAAAGGAAAAGGAATTTTTATGCATACTACGGTAACTATTGGTTATGATGTATCTTGGAGAAAGGTGCATGAAGTAATGTTAGCTGCTGCTAAAAGAACAGAAAATGTACTTGATGATCCTAAACCTTTTGTGTTACAAAAGGCTTTAAACGATTTTAGTGTAGCTTACGAACTTAATGCATATTCAAATAATCCGATTAAAATGGGGACTATTTATTCTGAATTACACCAAAATTTACAAGATTGCTTTAATGAAAATGGCATTGAAATATTATCGCCACATTATAGGGTAGAGCGTGTTATTAATGAAACTACCATACCGCCAGAGTACAGGAAATAGTTTAAAAGCTCTTTATATGAATTAACTTAGGAGCGAGGGCAGATGACAAAATGGAGTGAAATTTAATATAATTGGGCTAGGAAATGCGTTAGCCTTGTACGAAAAAACTATATAGGATTTGGCGTTTTGTCTTGATTTTTGTTTCTTTTCATTTAAGGAAAAGAAAAGATAAGACCGTTGCAAAACTCTTGTTTTTTTCTGATTTAGACTCATCAGTTACTCAATTTCTTCGTTTTCACAAAAATTAACTCCCTCATTATCATGAGATAACTCAAAATTTAATTTTTACTCAAGCCTCGAACTTGAGCAAAATCTTGAGCCCTGCAACGGTCTTAAGATGTTCTTACTACTTTGATAACTGTTATTAGAGAAAAAAGAGCGGTTAATTACGCGAAGTAATACAGCTTGTTTCCCTCTTGGAGAAGAGGGATTAAGGGAGATTGATAAACAAAAATGCCAGCTTTATGCTGGCATTTTTTTATTCCCCTTTTTGAAAGGGGGCTAGGGGGATTTTAAAAAAAAAAGCTTACTCCTTAGCTGTGCAGGCGGGTATCCAGTCACAGGAAATTAGTTTTTTTTGTCAATGAGTATTTAACTCCATCTGGATCCCCGATTTCTCGGGGAAGTATTTTCTTGAAAAACTAAGTGTGTCTATTTTAAATCGGTATAATTCTCCCTTTGAGGGGAGAAATTTTGTCCAACATCTTTGATTTGGCAACAAAATTAGAGGGGTGTTAATTGGTTTTTAGCTTGCTAATGAAAAAAAAGGCATAAAAAAACCTCCCGAATTAAATTCGGGAGGTTTAAATAAGTTGTTGTAAACTAGTTTACAGCTGTAGATAAAGCAGCTCCTGCTTTAAATTTAGCAACTTTTTTAGCTTTAATTTGAATAGTAGCTCCAGTTTGTGGGTTTCTACCAGTTCTAGCTGATCTTGCAGAGATAGAGAAAGTTCCAAATCCGATTAAAGCAACTTTGTCACCTTTTTTAAGTGCGCTAGTTACGTTTGAAGTTAAAGATTCTAATGCTCTTTTTGCATCAGCTTTTGATAAATTAGCATCACTTGCCATTGCATCAATTAATTCTGCTTTGTTCATGTTTTTTGTTTTTTTTAGGTTAAACAATTAAATTCTTCTATTAATTGCTAACAAAAATAGACGAATTACCCACCTATACAAGATTTTAGCAAAAAAAATGCTGCAATTGTTAATAAATAGGCTAATTTGTTAATAACTATGGCTGAAAACCTTGGTATCAGAGGGGTTTAGCGAATTGTTAGTGTGTTAAGGTATAAAAAAGGTTATTATTAATTTGCGTTAAGGATGGGAATGGCATCCTTTTTTTGTAAAAAAAAGATATAATGGACAGCCTGTAAAAACGCCCAAAAATAATGTATTTTAATGTTGCTAAATGTTGGCGTTAAAATGAGCAATTGTTTCTGCTTCAATGGCAATTGTTTTTTGATAAATGTCTTCTCCTCTGGCTAATAAGTCTTCAGCAAAAGCTCTATCTTTAATGTCTTTAGCGTTAATTTTAACATTAAAATAAGCGCCTGTAACAGCCGTTTTAGCACATAAAATACCAACAGCCGAATCGGATAAAGAAGTTTGCATTCCGTCTGTTAACATGGCTTTGGCAACTTCCATAGAGTTGTAGGCTGTTTCCATTACTTTAAAAGGAACTTCGGTAGCATATTTAGTTGCAGCTTCAATAGCATCTAATCTGGCAGCTATTTCTTCAGCATTACTTTTTGGCATTCTAAAGCCATCAATAATTTTATTAAAAGCATTGGTATCTTCATCTACTAAATGTAAAAGTGTTTTTTTATAGGCTTGTCCTTTTTCTGCCCATTGTGAGAACTCTTCCCATCTATCATCCCAACCCGCTTTGTGTCCTGATAGGTTAGCCACCATAGTTCCTAAGGCAACACCTAAAGTGCCAACATAAGCAGCAATAGAACCACCACCTGGTGCCATAGATTCTCCAGCAGTTTCATCTGCAAAATCAGCTAAATTAAAATCAACTAATTTCTTAGTGTCATTATCTAACATATATTCAATAATCTTTTCTTCAGGATTAAAGGGTTTTAATTCATCTAAACCTAAAGATTTTACAGCTATTTTAATTTTTTCAGCTTCAGAACAACCTAAAGAACGTTGTTGTTTGATTAAATAATAATCAGCACAATCTAACATGGCTTGTAGCGGAATTAACCCGATTAACTCTGAACCAGTAACTCTTAAACCACGAGCTGTTGCAGCTTTGTCAGTTTCGTCAAAAGCAACGTGCATAGATGTAATGCTAATGTTGGTTAAGTTGTAAGAGATTTGAGCAACCCCATATTCATCTATAAACCAACCAATACCTTTAACAGCTTTTAATTTTCCGGGAATACGAATTCCTTCTCCATTTTCGTCTAAAACTTTTTTGCCTTTTTCTAATTTAAAACGACCAGCTTCTCTAATATCAAAGGCAATGGCATTTGCTCTACGGGTAGAAGTGGAGTTTAAGTTAATGTTGTAAGCAATTAAAAAGTCTCTGGCACTTATTGCAGTAACTCCTGTAGTACTTACAGCAGCAGTATATTCAGCAGGACCAAAATCTGGTTTCCAAGCTGGATCGGCTAATTTTTCTTTTAAACCTTCGTATTCTCCTGAACGACAATTGGCTAAGTTTTTTCTTTTTTCTTCTTGGGCTGCATTCTCATAACAATAAATAGGAATGTGTAATTCTTCGCCAACACGTTTTGCTAATTTATGTGCGTATTCTACAGTTTCTTCCATGGTAATTCCGCTAATTGGTACTAACGGACAAACATCTGTAGCACCAAAACGAGGATGAGCACCAGTTTGCTTGCTCATATCAATTAGTTCAGCAGCTTTTTTTATAACTAAAAATGCAGCATCAATTACTTTTTGAGGTTCTCCAACAAAAGTAATTACGGTTCGGTTGGTTGCTTTTCCTGGATCTACATCCAATAGTTTAACTCCTTCTACAGTTTCAACTACATCAGTAATTGCTTTAATTTTTACGGCATCTCTTCCTTCACTAATATTAGGAACGCACTCTATAATTTGTCTGCTCATTGTTTTTAAGTTTTAATCCTGATAATTATCGGGACGTAAAGCTAATGGTTTGATTTTAATTATAGAATAGGTAGGATTATTTTATTTATAAAATAATAATGTATTTTAAGGAAAGGTTGTGCTTTGAAAAACTACGCCATCTGAATTTACGTATAGAGAATTTTTAATTTGAGATGGTTTGTTTAACGTACTTGTTGGTTGTGTTTTTACAGATTATTAATAGCACCAAAGTAATGAGTTTTGTAGGTGTCACCCCTCTCTGTCTCCCCTCAAGGGGAGAAGTTTCCTCCCTTGAGATGCCGAATATATTCGGGTTAATTAAGGTGGGTGAATAATTAAAACCACCTACAAAATGGATGGCACTAATTTACCAAATTGTCAAACAGTTAAAACAGCTCGCAACCAAAATGCAATAGCAAATGTTTTAATATTTAGTATAAACTTTTTCTTTAAAAATTATAAAGGTTTCAGCAAGTCCGCCTGACCAATACCCTGTCATATTAGCGCCAACTGGAGCCATAATAACACGAGTGCTCCATAAAACTTCTCTGGTCTTGTAAGCTTCCCTTTATTTTGATCCAATCAAAAATAGAATTTTCAACTGTTTAATCTTACTTCGATAGGCGTTTTATTTTTTAAAACTGAATGTGGTCTCTTTCCGAAACTCTTTTAAATATCAAGTCTTTTTGAAAAAGGTTGAAATTATTATTCACTTTCGATTTAGTACTTACCAGCTATGTTTTATATATGTTTTTGCAACGGGCTTTTCCGTTCTGTTAGGTCAGTTCATATTTCTTCCAAAATGGATTTTCCGTTCGATTTATCGCCAGAAGTCCATTTCCAATCTTCAAAAAGCCTGATTTTTCCATTCGGCAACAGTTCGGGTTTAGATTTACATATTCCAGTCATTAATTCTCCTTTTGTATTCACTTGGTGATATCGCATTTCAATATTGCCATTTTCGTCCACAAGTCCAATTAAATGACCACTAATAATTTGCCCACCATTGTATTCAGAAGTGAGAATATTTCCTTTTTGTTCATATTTAAAAACCGTTTCTGCTGTGGTTTCTCCGCTTTCACTATTCTCAATAGGACTAAATTTTTTATTGTTGTAATTGATTTTCATAGTAGCTTTTATTCGGGTTATTTCTTTTTGAAAATAACATACTTCTCCGTCTTTATAGTGTTCTGGCATACCATTCGTATTTTTGATTTCTTTTGTTCCTAAAAATTCGAAACCAAGTTTTTCATAATGACTAATTAAGCCTTTATTTAGACCAACAGTATCCATTCGAATATATTTCAGATTTTTATTATTTCCAAATTCATTCGCCCAATTAATTAAGGTTCTAACCAAATTTTGGCCTCTAAATTCAGGGTTCGTAGCAATTCGATGAATATAAAGAGAAGGTTCATTATTTTCATTTCCCCAAATCAATTCGTCATTCAAAGTTGTTGCCCAAATACATGCAATTTGTTCGTTAATCAATAACTTCCATTGTCTATTTTCTTCTATTTCATTTATGATTAATTTTTTCGGAAATTCAGGCCAATAAACTTGATTTTTCGATTTCATAAAATCTCTAGCTACTCTGTACAATTCAAATATTTTAGAAACATCAGCAAGTGTACTATTTTCAATTCTCATTTCATTTGATTTATTTGCACTAATGTTTTTTTAGCGTTGTTGCCAAAGCCTTTGTTGGTTGCGTTTCAATGCGACTAATATTGTGTTAAACGAAGTTAGCGTTTTTTTATAAGAAAATCAAGTGAGAAACCCTCTAGAGGTTGTAATTTCTACCACCAAAAATGGTGCTACCAACTCTTATCATATTAGCACCTTGTTTTATAGCAATTTTATAATCGCCACTCATGCCCATGCTTAAAGTTTGAAGTTTGAAGCCTGAAGTTTGAAGTTTTTGATAAAGCTGATTTAATGATTTGAATTCTGACTCTACCTGAGTATTATCGGAACTGTTGGTAGCCATTCCCATTAAACCAACAACTTTTATATTGTTGAGCTGTTTCAGTTCTTCTGAATTGATAAGCTCTTCAGCTTCATTTTTTGATAAACCAAACTTACTATCTTCTTCGGCAATTTTAACCTGTAACAAACAATCAATAACTCTATCGTTTTTTAATGCTTGTTTATTAATTTCTTTCAGCAATTTTAAACTATCAACAGCATGTATTAAACTCACAAAAGGAGCAATGTATTTTACCTTGTTGGTTTGTAAATGACCAATTAAATGCCACTCAATATCTTTGGGTAATGCTTCGTATTTCTCAACTAATTCTTGCACTTTATTTTCGCCAAAAATTCGTTGTCCACCATTGTAAGCTTCTAAAATTGCTTCGTTGGATTTGGTTTTAGAAACAGCTACTAAAGTTACTTCTTTAGGTAGTTCTGCTTTTATTGCTGATATTTTTGTTTTAATGGTCATAAAGTAAGTAATAAATTTAGCTAACTTTTGATTAAATAATATAACTACTAAAATCTACCCCATTTAATAGAGATACAACATCCATTCGTTTTTTACCAGCCAATTGTAATTCTTTAATGTTTAAGAAACCGCCATTTACAGCAATTTTTAATTCTTTTTTTGAGGTGATAATTTCTCCAGAAGAATAATTGTGGTCTTCAATTATTTTTTCAGTTCTAAAAATTTTACAAGAAATAAGTTCTTGTGTTTCTTTGTGTTTAAATTCTGTCCATGCAGTTGGGTATGGACTTAAACCTCTAACATGGTTATGAATTTCATCCATCGGTTTACTCCAATCAATTTTACAGAAAGGTTTGAAAATTTTAAAGGCTTCTTTTAATTCTTGGTTTTCTCCCGATAAATATCGGGATTGTGGTTGAGAATTGATGTTTTCACTTTCAATATCTTTAACTGTTTTTAAAACCAATGAAGAACCAATATTCATTAGCTTATCGTGTAATTCTCCTGCAGTTTCATTTTCTCCTATAGGCGTTTTTTCTTGAGCAATAATATCTCCGGTATCAATTTTATGTTGTAAAAAGAAAGTAGAAACACCCGTTTCTTTTTCGCCATTTATAATGGCCCAATTTATTGGTGCTGCACCACGGTATTGTGGTAGTAAAGAAGCATGTAAATTAAAAGTTCCCATTTCTGGCATATTCCAAACTGCTTCGGGTAACATTCTAAAAGCAACAACAATTTGTAAGTTGGCATTTAAAGCTTTTAATTCAGCTAAAAAATCTTCAGATTTAAGGTTAGTAGGTTGTAAGGTTTTTAAAGCATTTGCATCAGCATATTTTTTTACTGCCGATTGCATTATTTTCTGACCTCTACCTGCTGGTTTATCTGGTGCAGTAATTACTCCAACAATGTTGTAATTGTTTTCAACTAATATCTTAAGAGAATCAACAGCAAAGTCTGGAGTTCCCATATAAACGATTCTTAAATCTTTACTCATAGTGCAAAGGTAAAATTTATGAATTAACTTTTTATTGAATTGAAATAAAACACCCCTCTAATTTTGTTTCCAAATCACGAAAAGTAATTTGGACAAAATAATCTCCCCTCAAAGGGAGAATTTCACTTCAAACTCCCGACTTCAAGCTTATAACCCTAAATACTCTTAATCTCTTCAGATTTTATCCAACCAACATTACCGTTAGGTAGTTTTATTTTACTCCAATCAGCACTTTCTTGAAGTAATGTAACTTTAGTTCCTTCGTGTAAAGTAAAAAGTTTTTCGGCATTGGTATTAGGTTCACTTTGTATAGTGGTGGTAGGTGCAAAAATTATTGCTTCGGTAGCTTGTTCTACTATAGCATTATGTTGTGAAGCCATTAACAAGGTAAACATCGATAATCCTAAGAAAAGAAAACCGGCATAAAAACCTGCTTTTTTAATAATAACTTGTTGCATTAATAAATAACTAATAAATAGGAGTAGCGATAAGAAAATTAATCCTACACTATAATATGCCCAGCTTTCAACTGTTTTTGAGGTAACTAATGTTCTCCATGTATTACCAATAAACAACTCAGGTAAACGATCTATTTTATCAATGGTTTTTTTGTTGGCCATTTTAAGGTTAAATAAAGCATCTTCGTTATCTGGTTGTAGTTTTAATGCTTTTTCATAATACAAAATAGAATTCGGAATGTCATCTGTTTTGTAATAGCAGTTTCCTAAGTTAAAATAAATGTCTGTAGAAAATTGATCTTGCGAAAGAATTGCTTGATAACTTTCTATAGCTTCCTGGTATTTTCCTTCAGTATAAAAAGCATTGGCTTTGGTAAAGTTTTCTGTTGAAGATGCAAAAGAAGACATGGTAATGAATAGGGTCATAAAAATCATTAGCATCAATCTCCCTAACCCTCTTCTCCAAGAGGGAATACTGCCATTTAAATTTAATTTAACATTCATCATTTTTTAACCTCCTGTTCAATTTGGTTAATAATAGTTTCTGCTTTATTGTAAACTTCTTTCTCAGCAATAGATACAGGAGCAAAACGAGCCATGTCGCACAACTCAATAGTCTCCATTAATGCGGTTGAAGTTTGTTCATTTACATTAAGCTGTGTTAGTTTTTCTTTAATGTTAGATTGATTTAACTCAGCCACAGGAATGTTTAATTTATTGCCAATATATCCGAATAAAGCTTTAGAAATAGCCTCATAAAAAGCAGCTTTATTGTTTGCTTCTAAACTTTGTTTTGCAGCTGCCAAAAATTTCCCGGCAATTTTACTGGCTTTCTTTTTCTTCATACCAACAACATCACTGTTGGCAACTCTAATTTTATTTCTGAAAATATAAGTTAAAATAAATAAGATAGGAGCTAAAAGCATTAGGATGTAAAACGTTAAACTGCCATAAAATGCTGAATTAGAACTTCTTAATTCAATATTGTTAGTATGGATGTATCTAATGTCTTCTCCTAAAACTTGTATATCTTCTTTGTTGGCCGAATAAACCACATTATCCGAAGCACTTCCATCACTTTTTAACACATTAATTTCTATCGGTTCAGAAGTAATGGTTTCGTATTTTTTTGTGGAAGGATTAAAATAGCTAAACACAATTGGGTCTAGTTTAAATTGACCTGCATGACGAGGAATAACTAAATAATCATACTCTTTAGAACCAGCAACTCCAGCAGTACTCGTTTTTACATTGTCATTTATTTTAGGATCATAAGTTTCAAAATCTGAAGGAAATGCCAATTCTGGTATATCAATAAGTGGAAGATTTCCTTTTCCTGAAACTTTAATTTTAATGTTAATTGCTTCATTGGCTTTTACCTCATTGGTAGAAACATCAACATTCATTTTTAAGTTTCCTACAGCATTCGTAAACTCTAAAGGAGCATTTGCAGGGTGGGGTAGAACTGTAATTTTTATAGGTTTACTTTTTAAGCTGTATTCTACATTTTCTACTCTTCCAAAAAACTGGTCAAACATACTTTGTCCGCCACCTTGCACTCTTTTTTGAACAATAAATTTCATTTCTAGAGGATCAATTTCTAATTCTCCAGAACGTTGAGGAAACAAAACAATCTCTCTTATTTTGGCAACACTATACCTGTAACCTCCAATAATTTCTTTAGTCCAAACAGATTCTCCAAAGTCAATTTCTTGACTCCAAAAGCCATTTAAATCTGCATTTTTAACCAATTCATTTCCAGCTAAACCAACACGTGTATATAATTTATAGGTAGCAATTATTTGTTCTCCCTGATACACTTTTCTTCTGCTAACAGTAGATTTAATAAACAAATCATCAGAAGCAGAGCCTCCAGATTTTGTTTGATTTTTAGTTTGATTTCCGTTTTGTTGAACTTGAACTCCTTTACCAACTTTTATTTTAAAAGGTTGAGTTTTAATTGCTTTTCCGTTAGCAGCAGCAACAGCAGATCCAATGGTAAATTCTCCTTCTTTAACAGCCATTAAAACATAACTGTAACTAATACTAGAAGTAGTTTTACCATTTACCCAACTCATGTTGGTAGATTGGTTAGGGCCAGAAAGCACTCTGAAATTACTCAGTTTTGGAGCTTTAAAATTTGTAAACTTAGCGTTAGCAGTAAATTGAATCTGAAAACGATCTCCTGTTTTTACCGTGTTATGGCTAGTTTGTGCTGTAAATGTAACATCTTGTCCAAAGCTAAAGCTAACCAGTAAAATGGCTAATAAGGTTAAGATTTTATGTTTTAATAATGTTTTCATTTTCTTTGTTGTCACCCCTCTGTATCTCCCCTCAAGGGGAGAACTCCTCCCTTGAGGGAGGCTGGGTGGGTGATTATTTATAATTTGTCAATATTACCAACAGATTCCGAATCAGTTTCGGAATAGAGGTAGTTTTTTACCAATCTTTTTCAGGGTTAACCTTTTGACCAGCTTTTACTTTCTTATTTTTTAGTTTGTTTTGAATTTTCTTTTCTTGATTGTTTAAAGCATCTAACATACGTTGAGCATCTTTCTTTGAAATCTGATTTGGTTTGGGTTTTTGTTCTTTGTCTTTATCTCCTTTGTCTTTTTTATCATCTCCAGGCTTATCCTTTTTGTCTTTCTCATCATCCTTTTTCTCATCATCACCCTTATCCTTATTCTCTTTATTATCGTCTTTTTTATCTTTATCCTTGTCTTTGTTTTCGTCCTTATTTTTATCATCTTTTTTGTCCTTATCGTCTTTCTTATCCTTGTCATCCTTCTTCTCATCATCCTTCTTTTCATCGTCTTTTTTCTCATCATCTTTTTGCTGTTGTTGCTGCTGTTGTTTTAATTTTTGTTGCGCATAAGAAAGGTTATAACGTGTGTCATTATCTGAAGGGTTTTCGCGTAAAGCTTTTTTATAAGCGGCAATACTTTCTTCATATTTTTCTGATTCTAAATTGGCATTACCAATGTTATGATAAGCATCAGCTTTGGCTTTTTTATCATCTGTTTTGTCTGCAAATTTTTGAAATTGCTCAATGGCTTCAGCATATTTTTTTTGCTTGTACAATGCATCGCCTAAATTAAATTCTGCTTTAGCAATTTTGGCATCTTTTTCTAATGCCTTTTTATAACTCGCATTGGCTTCTTCAAATTTTTTGGCTTTGTACAGTTTGTTCCCTTCTCTAATATGCTGTTTAGCATCTTGTGCAAAAGCCGTTATGCTAATTAGTAGAGTTAGTATGTATAATATATGTTTCATTTTTCCTTTTTAATTCCCCTCCTTGGAGGGGTTAGGGGTGGGTTTTAATTTGCTCAACCCACCTCTTCATTTCCAAATCAATCCTATTGATTTTCCTCTTAATATCAAACCTCCGAGGAGGAGATTCTATTTTTTTGATTCAAATAAGTTTACACCATCTAATTTACTTGTTCTTCTGTTTGATATAAAATATTCAATTACAATTAAAATAAATGCGATAATCAGAAAAATTTGAAAGCGATCTTCATAATCTTTAAACGATTTACTACCGAATTCTTTCTTTTCCATTTTATCAATTTCTTCCATAATAGTACCAAGACCAGCGTTTGCATTACTAGCTCTAACATAAGAACCATTTCCTGATGTAGCAATTTCTTTTAACATCGGTTCATTTAATTTAGTTACTACAGTATTGCCTTGGTTGTCTTTTCTAAAATCTATTTGAGCACCATTTTTATAAATAGGAATTGGCCCGCCTTTTTCACTTCCCATACCAATGGTATGAACTGTTACTCCTTCAGCATAAGAATTTTCGGCAGCAACTTTTGCTCCATGTTCATGGTTTTCTCCATCTGTAATTACAATGATGGATTTACTTGTGCCGTTTTCAAAATCGAACGATTCCATCGCTAAATTAATTGCAGCACCAATAGAAGTTCCTTGGGTTGGAACAATGTCCGTTCCAATAGTTTCTAAAAATAATTTAGCTGAAGAATAATCCGTAGTAATTGGGAGTTGAACGTAGGCATCTCCAGCAAAAACAATAATTCCTAACCTGTCATTATGCAATTTTTGAATCAATTGATAAATCGCTCTTTTAGATCTTTCTAAACGATTTGGTGATAGGTCTTCTGCCAACATAGAGTTAGACACATCTAAAGCTATCATTAAATCAATTCCTTCTCTTTTAACTTCTTCAACCTTTGTTCCGAATTGTAAATTGGCCAACCCAATTAATAAAGAAACCATTGCTAAAGCGTAAATAACAAATTTTACAATGGGTTGTGATTTAGAAACATTAGGCATTAATCGTTTTACGATTTCTTGGTTTCCAAATTGGCGTAACTTTCTTTTCTTCCAGTTTTGGATAAAAATGAAAACAATTACAATTAAAGGAAGTACTCCTAATATAGCCCAAAGAAATATGTCGTGCTCAAATCTATACAATGCCTTTAAATATTATGTTTCTTAATAAAAATTCTATCAATAATAAGAGTACAGAAAGTACTGCAAATGGAACAAATTTTTCTGATTTCTTTTTGTATTCTGTTACCTCAATTTTAGATTTTTCTAGTTTATCAATTTCTTTATAAATAGATTCTAAACTCTTTTTGTTGGTTGCTCTAAAATATTGTCCGTCAGCAATACTGGCTATTTCTTTTAAGGTTTTTTCATCAATCTTAACCTCTACATTTTGGTATTGTGTTCTTCCAAATTGATCTTGAAAAGGAGTAGGAGCCATTCCGTTAGAACCCACACCTACTGTATAAACTCTTATACCAAATTCAGAAGCAATTTCAGCAGCAGTTACTGGTGGGATAGACCCTCTATTATTAGAACCATCTGTTAAAAGAATGACAACTTTACTAATGGCTTTACTATCTTTTAAACGACTTACCGATGTTGCTAATCCCATTCCAATAGCTGTACCATCTTCAATCATACCATTTTTAATACCATCAAAAAGATTTAATAAAACATCATGATCAGTAGTTAGTGGACATTGTGTAAAACTTTCTCCGGCATAAACAACCAAACCAATTCTATCATAAGGTCTTTCGGATATAAAATCCATTGCTACTTGTTTAGAAGCTTCTAAACGATTGGGTTTAAAATCTTCAGCTAACATACTCCCAGA
>JBMYXB010000044.1:0-17714 GCA_049608005.1 Vicingaceae bacterium | reverse complement strand
GCTCAAAGAATGGAAGATTTTATTGATGGCAATTTAACTCCAGAAAGAATACTAGAGAATAGAAAAAAAATTATAGAAGATAATTTTAATTTTGAAGAGAATATTCAAAAAATGGTAGATTATTACCAACAATTATTAAAAGAAAAGAAATCATGAATTTGTTTTATAGCACAACCAAAAAGAATCTTATCGATTTAGAAAATAATTGTTGTTCTTTTGATGAATGGATGAAAGATAAAGGAGCTAATGATTGCTGTAAGCATGAAAACGGATTTTATATTTTTTTAAATCCTGAAGAAATAGAAAGTTCTGATGAATACAAAAATAATGACCCTTATGTTGTTATGGATCAGTTGGAAAGTGATTTTCAACAAAGAAGATTAAAATCAACAATAGATTTAATTCCAGCAGCTGCAAAAAACCAAAGTTTACGTTTGTTAGATATAGGATGTGGTGAAGGGCATTTTACAGATGTGATAAAAAAAGAGTTTCCAAAATTTGAAGTACATGGCTTAGATTATTCCGTTTCGGCAATAGATTATGCCCATAAAACATTTTCTGAAATTAATTTTATAACCGCAAACGCCTACCATCCACCTTACCAAAACGAATATTTTGATATTGTTGTTTGTAATAATTTATGGGAGCATGTGCCAGATCCTTTGCAAATGCTTAGGGCAATGAAAAGAGTATTAAAACCAAATGGCTTGCTAATAGTCTCTACACCAAGCAGGTACCGTTTTTCTAATTTAATAAAAGCTTTAGGAGGTCAAAAAATTGAATTCATGTCAACTTACCATGTAACAGAATATACCATTGGTCAGGTTAAAGAACAATTAAAATGGGAAGGCTTTACAACAGAAAAAGTTTACTCACCACCCATACCCGCAAGTAATTTTATCTTTACTATCATAAAATCTATTATGAGAATGGTATTAAAGCTACTTAACTCTCATCATGTTTTAGAAAGCACGGTGTTTTACGCGGCTAAAAAATCTAAATAATAAAGTTTGAGCAACATAAAAATAGCGAAGCAATTACCATTTAAAATTCTTGTAAAAAGAGTTTTAAAAAGACTATTTCCTGCTAAAACTATTCAATATTCTAATCATGAATTTAGAGCCTGCACTTCAGAATTTACGATTAATTCAATTTTAAATAGTAGCAACTTTATAGCAACCACTAATACTAAAACGATTACCCATTATCTTAATCATGAATTTGATTTATTAGGCAGTGGCTGGGTTAGCAGAAATTTATCTGGTAAGCCAAGCATCCAATCAAATCATAAAGATTTTACATCAAAAATAGTTAAACATATAACATCAACGTACCAGTTAATAGATTGGCAAAAAGATATAAAAAGTGGTTTTGTTTTTAAATCGGATTTACAATTTGATGCTCAACGAATTGATAAAACTAAAAATGTTGACATTAAAAATTGCTGGGAATTAGGTCGGCTACAGCACTTACCTCAATTAGCAATTGCAGCAATTTCGGCTTCTAACAAAGAAGAGCTTATTTTAGAATTTAAAAATCAGAGTTTAGATTTTATTGGATCAAACCCTATTGGTATGGGAGTGCAATGGGCATGTGCTATGGATGTTGCTATAAGAATTTCTAATTGGTTGGTAGCTTATGATATTTTTAAACAAAGCGATTTAAGTAATCTATTGGACGAAACTTTTACTGCTATATTTTTGGATGCCATTTATCAACATACTTTGTTTGTTTTTAATCATTTAGAACATAAAGAAGGGGCTGCAGGAAACCACTATTTATTTAATTTGGCAGGAATTTTATTTGCCACAACTTACCTATCATCAAATAAAGAAACATTAAAATGGCAGCAACATGCTGAAAACGAAATTGTAAACGAATTTGAAAAACAATTTTTTAATGATGGTGGAAATTTTGAAGGATCAACAACTTACCATTGTTTAAGTGCTGAAGCAATTTTATACACTACAGCTTTAATGCTAAGAAGTGGAAAATCGTTTAATCAAAACTATATCAATTTACTAGGGAAAGTTTATCAATTTATTGAAGCTGTAATTAAGCCAAATAACGAAATGCCACAGTTTGGCGATAATGATAGTGGCAGGTTTTTTAAGTTTGATACCAATCAAAATTTGTTAAACTATAAAAATATTTTAAATGCTTTTTCAGGTTTGTATAAAGCAAAAAATGGACATTGTTTAGAACATCAAATTATTGAGCAAATTGCTTTAAAAAACAAGTTAGTTCATCCATTATTAAAAGAGGCAAAAGAAAAATATCAAATAAGAAATGCCAAACACCAACTACAAAAACCTAAAACAACTGTAATAAAATTTGCAGAAAGCATAGATACCGATAAAATTGATTTGTTTTCTTTTAACGAATTTGGAATTTATATTTATAAGTCTGAAGAATTTTATTTAGCCATTAGTGCTATTTCTAATAAAAATATGCACCACAGTTGGGGGCATGTTCATAACGATAAACTTTCGTTTGAGTTGCAAGTGAAAGGAGAAGATGTTGTTAAAGATCCAGGAACTTACACTTATTCTGCTTTTCCTGAAAAAAGGAACTTGCTTAGAAGTACCAAAGCACACCATGGTATTTTGGTAGATAAATTTGAGCAGAATAAGGCATTTGGTTTAGTTTATTTAGAACGAGAAATAACTTGTAAAGTGTTAGAAATAAAAGATTTAACAATTACTCTCCAAGCCAATTATTACGGGGTAGAACATACCCGAAAGTTTACAATTCAATCTAATCAACTAATTATTACAGATTATTGTAACAAACCTTTTAGCGTAAACATTAATCAGTTTAATGAATACGCTCCTAATTATGGAACATTAAACAAAATTAAACGCTAATAAAAAGAATTTTATTATCTAGTTAAAGGTTAAAACCCTGCAATTTTATTGCAGTTACTTTAGTTTCTATAAATGTTTTAGCCACGAATACACGAATCAATTGTGTATTATCTCTGTACTTCACTAAGTATTTCTCGAAGCAGACTTTCAGTCTGCGAATTAAAACTATGGATTTTCAATCCATAGTGGCTTATTTTGTGTTAATTAATGTTAAGAGGAGCTTTTTTACTCAATAAAATAGAGTTTAATTCGTTAGTGTGTTGTTAACAAAATAATGTTGTTTTTTGGCTTATAAAATTGCTTCAAATTGCCTATTATTTTGTAAATTTAAACTCGTTAAGAACAAGGTGTATGAAAAAGACAAAAGAAAAATCAAAAAAAATGTTGGCATACAGTAAAAATGTACTTTCTAAAATGAGTTTTGATGTTTCTTTATTTAAAAAAGAATTATCTAAAGCGTATCAAAACTTAAAGGAAGATGATATTGAAGAACTAAAAAAATGGGTTAACGATCAATTTGGTCCGCAATACACTTTAGTTCCAATATTAGTAAAGCAATAATAAAAAAAAGCCAAAATTGATATTTTGGCTTTTTTTATGGTTTTTATTTTCGATATTTGAATCTTTAAAACTCTTACTTATGAGATACTTAGCTACTTTTACTTTTTTTATTTTATTTACAAATGTTTTGTTTGCTCAAATTACAATTTCAAGCTCAGACATGCCTCAAGTTAATGATACTATAAGGCTAAGCGAAACCTTTAATATTCAAGGCTTAGATGCTGAACTAACTGGAGCTAACTACTCATGGGATTTTTCAACATTAACTCCAAATACTCAAAGAATTGATACTTTTTTTTCTGTAGGAAACACACCTTTTGTATATCAATTATTTTTTAATAACATATTTTTATACCCTAATCATAAAGCTAGTTATGCTTTAAGAGGGCAAGATATTGGCATTCCTCAAGTTTCAATTACAGAAGTGTTTAATTACATTAAGAATTCCTCTTTAGCTTATGATAATGTTGGCTTTGGATCTAATATAAATAGCATTCCTAGTTCAACACAAAATAACCCTGTAGATAGAGAGTATAATTTTCCAATGAATTATGGAACAATTAATTCTTCTTTTTCTGAATATGCTATTTCTGTTCCTACTTTTGGTCATTACGGGCAAACTTTAGACAGGAATGATACGGTTGATGGTTGGGGTACTTTAATATTGCCAAATGGAACTTATGATGTTTTAAGGATTAAGTCAGTTTTAAATAAAGTAGATACTACATATTTAGATTTGTTGGGATTCGGTGCAACAATTCCAAGACCAGAGGAAATAGAATATAAATGGTTGGCTACAGGTAAGGGTGTGCCTTTATTAAAAATAATTACTAATGCAGGAATAGTTACTCAAATCGAATACCAAGACGATCCGTTAGTAATTACTTCAGTAATTGAAAAAAATGAAATAAATGACGTAACTATTTTTCCTAACCCAACAAAAAATCATTTAGTAATAGATTTTAAATCCAATGTTTCTGGAAAATTAAAAGTTAATCTAAGAGATATATTAGGGAAAAATGTAGCTGTAATTTATACTAATAATGTTATTTCAGGAAATAATAAATTATTAATAGATTTAACAAAGTATTCAATTAAAAAAGGAATCTATTTTATAGAGATTAATATTGATGAAAAACAGTATTATACAGAGAAGATAGTAATAATGGAATAAATTTATTTCTTTCCTTTTTTCTCTTCTTTAAGTTCAGCTTTTATTTCTGCTCTCATTTCTTTAGCCATTTCTCTAAAAGCAGCAACTTCTTCTTTTTTACGAGCCTTAACAATTTCTACTGCTTTAGCAACTAGTTTTGCACGCTCATCTAAATCTCTAATTTTTCCTGGTTTTTCAATTCTGGCATCTTCCATAATTCCACACTCTTCAAGAATATCATCCATAAAAGTGATTTTATCTAAGCCATAGTAAATGTTTATAAGCTGTTTGTGCTTATTCATTATCATAATATCTTGTATGGTAATATTTTTAATGTCTTGATAACCAAAACCTAAACGAGATTTACGTGCTAATTTACGCATGTTAACACTGTAACTACTATTTTCAAACTCTTTACTTAAATCCATCTTTTTATCTTATAAAGTATTACCAATGCGGCATGTTAATGAATAACAAAATTATACTTTCCTTTTGTTTTGTTGATGAAATAGGTGTTAGATTTTTACTTTTTTTTAAGGTCTATAAAATCTAATTTTCGATGATAGTTTTAGCTTCAAAATCGTAATGAGTTGTTTTTCTAATATCGTAATAAGATTTCCAAAACTCTCTGTATGATGTAATGTAGCTTATAAGAGCGATATCTTTTTCTTGTTGAGCAATTTGTAAATCGGTTACAATAATTTTACCAATTAAATACCTTTGTTTAGCAACTTCAAATCTTTTTTCGGCAACCTCGTTTGCTCGTTTACTTACTTTAAGCTGTTTTCTGTTTAAATTAAATCGGGCAACTTTTACGTAAACATCTTGGTCAAAATCAATTTTTTCTTGTTCTATATTAGATTTAACGAGTTCAGCATTTGCTTGTGCTTGTTTAATTCTTCCTCGTCCTAAGCCCCATTGAATTATTGGCACTCTAACTCCTAAAGAAACAAACTCTTGATTTTGAGGATTTAAATAAGCATTAGAAATATTATCGGCAGTTTGACTTAGCCCTACAGAAGCATTTAAATTAAAATTAAAACGATTGTTGCTTTTAACTTTAGCCACATTCATTTCAGCTTCAAAAATTTCTTTTTCTTGTCTTATTATTTGAGAATGGTATTCATTGGCAAAATTTAAAGCTTCGTTAAAACTAACCTCAAAACTAGGTATTAAGCTATCTAACACTAATTCAATTTTTTCTTGAGAAGAAAAACCTAAAAAAGTAGCTAATTTCTGACTGCTTAATTCAAAATTTAGTTTTTCTCTTTCGTACGACATTTCAGCATTTAAAAGAGAAAGCTCTAATTGTAACAGTTCGTTTTCAGCAATTTTTCCATAACCATATCGTCCTTTTCCTATTTTATAGATGGTGTCATTATTTAAAAAGTTTTTTTCTGCATTTTCCATACTTAATTGATCTCTTAATAAATCAAAATACCTGTTTACAGATTCCACAGAAAGCTGTTCTATTTCTTCAGATTTTAAGAGTTGAGCTTCGTTAAAATAAAGCGGTTCTATTTTTTTATCCCATTTGTATTGATTAAAACCAAAAATGTTTTGAGAGTAGCCAAACTCTATTGGTCTGCTTAAATAGGTGGTAGATTCGGTATTGCCAGAAAGCCTAATGTTATCTAAACCTGACCGAACAAAAATATTACCACCTGTAAACGGAACTGCTTGGTTAATACTCAAATTTGCTTTGCTAGAAATAACATTTCGGTTAACAAAATTTTCTGTACCATCATTTTGGGTAACACTAGAAATTGAATGTTGAAATTCAGGCAATGTACCATCAAAAACTAAAGAAGGTAAAAATTGTTTTCTGTAAGAAAAATTTCTCCAATAAGAATTTTGGTATCGGTTTTCTATCTGCTTACTTCTAATACTTTTAGATTGGGCTAATGAAATTACATCATTTAAAGATAATTGTTGTTGGGCTTGAGAAATGTTCCCAATTAAAATGCAAAAGAGTAGTATAAAGAGTCGTTTCATATTTTTATATTATATAAGACTTTAATTAATTATCTGTGGCGATTCGCCACTAGTTATGTCTTAAAGAATTTACAGGGTCTTGTTCAGCAGCTTTTTTAGCAGGAATATATCCGAAAATAACACCTATAAAACCACTTACAAAAAACGAAATAAACACACTCCATAAAGAAATTATGGTTGGTGTTCCGGTAAGCCATTCAGCCAAATAGGAGAGGAACACGCCTAAAATTATTCCTATTATTCCTCCAATTAATGATATTAAACCAGCCTCGTAAACAAACTGTTCTTTTATGTCTTTCTTTTTTGCTCCGATAGACATTCTTAAACCAATTTCTTTAATTCGTTCTAAAACTGAAGCCAGCATTATGTTCATAATTCCGATACCACCAACAAGTAATGATATTGCGGCAATAACACCTAAAAGGATGTTAAAAATATCGTCTGTTTGTTTTTTTTGTTGAAGAATTTGTTCAGGAACAACAATTTCAAAATCTTCTACCTCGTTGTGCCTGCGGTATAACATTCTGTAAAGAATATCTACACTTTCACTCATGTTATCCGTTGCTTTAATTCCTATAACTATTTTTTCTATTTGATCTGTAATTTCAGTTTTATCTGGTTTAGCGTTTTCTTCATCATTATTGTCTTCAACCATTAAAGATTTTTCGGTAATTCGCCCTCTATCTTTGTACCTTCTTAATGCTGTTTTAATAGGAACAAATATTTCATCATTGTAATTGTTCATTCCTATATTTTGTAAAGATTCTCCAATGTTTTTACCAGGAGCAATTATTCCAATAACTGTTAATTGTAGTTTGCTTGTTTTTAATGTTTTTCCGATAGGATTTTTTCCTGCAAATAATTTTGTTGCTAAGTTAGAACCTATCAAACAAACAGCATCAGAGTTTTTTTCTTGCAATTCTGAGAAAAAAGAACCTTTATCTAAAGCTAAATTATAAATAGAAAAATAGGCAAGACTTACACCAACTAGGTTACAATTTTTCTTTTTACCGTTTGCTATTGCAGAAGCTTCATAGCTAATAAAAGGAGTCATTTTTTCTATACCAGGTAAAACCTTTTTAATTGCTTTTACATCATTTACAGTTAATTTAGGGCTGTACTTTTTAGTTACATTATCTTCCTGTTCAATATTCCCGATAACTTTAGGTCTGATAATAATGTTATTTGCACCAACCTGTTCTATCTGTTCAATTATTTGTTGTTGTGCACCGTTACCAATTGCCAACATGGTAATAACAGCAGCAACTCCAAAAATAATTCCAAGAGCAGTTAAACCTGATCGAAATTTATTTTCGAATAAGGCTTCAAAAGCAATGTTTATGTTGGTTTGATTAAATAACATTTATCTCCAAGAAATAGATTCAATATCTTCTGGTTTTACCATTAAAAACTCTTCGCCTTCAGTTAATCCTTCAGAAATAATAACAAAGTTAGAATTGGTTTTACCTAAATCAACTTTTTGTCTTTTTAAACCTAATCCTGTTTTTACTACAACATAACTAGTAGAATCATTTACAAAAACACTTTCTTGAGGAATAAATAAAACATCTTTAATTTCTTCAATCAAAATGTTGTTATTGGTGGTCATTGCTGGTCTTAATAAGGTATCTTTTTCATTCACTTCAATAGTAACTTCAAATACTTTAGAATCGGTATTGGGTAGTTGCTCGCCCACATTGGCAACATCCATTACTTCACCGGTAAAGGTTTTATCCGGAAATGCATCTATAGTTAAACCAACTGTTAATCCTTTTTTCAGATTACTAATGTCAATTTCATTTACATAAGTTTTGGTAATCATTTTAGATAAATCGGGTAGGGTAGCAACCGTTGGGTTCCAAACTCCAATTTGACTGCCCGATGTAATTTTTTTACCATCCCAAGTTCTTTTATAAACTACCATTCCTTCTTTTGGAGCAATAATTTTTAACTCTCCCATCAATTCTTCTAGTCGTGTTAATTTTGATTGTTCTTGTTTTAACGAAAGACTTACTTGATGGAGTTTTGCAGCATTTTGTTTTCTTTTTAAGCTAATATTATCCAAGCTTTGTTGATAAGCTCTTTCGGCTTTTTCTAAATCTATTTCTGCTTGTCTTTGTACAGCAGGAGCTTCATAAGTACTTTGTTCAGAAATCAACTTTTTTTCTTCAATGGTATAACTCTGGTTGAGTAAATCATTTTTAAGTTTCATCATTTCAATAGCAGTATCTAAACGTGCTTGTTCATATTCTGAAGTTATTTTTTCAACCTCAGTAGCAGCAATAGCCATTTTTGTACCCACTTCAGATTTATCTAATTGTGCCACATAATCACCTTCTTTAACGTATGTTCCTTCAGATACAAGGTCAGTAATTTTTATTTGCCAAATTCCGTGCGAACGTAAACTGCTTGGTCCTTTAATGTCTTCACTTTTTTTGGCTTTTAACTCGCCAGAAGTATTGACTTCAATTCTAAATTCACCTTTTTGTACAGTTCCTGTTAGTTTTTCGCTTTCCGATTCTGGAAAAAGAATAAATGAGAGAATTAGCAAAGCAACTCCACCAATTATTATCCAATGTAATTTTTTTAATTTCATACGTGTGTTTTAAATAGTAGTTTGGTTTGAAAGGATTAAACCATCTTGTAAACGGACTACACGTTGTGTGTAATCTGCAATATCTTCTTCGTGGGTAACCATCACTATGGTATTTCCTTGTTGATGTAATTCAGTAAATAAATTCATTATTTCATAAGAAGTTTCTGAATCTAAATTACCAGTAGGTTCATCAGCTAAAAGCAAACTCGGATTGTTTATTAAAGCTCTTGCAACAGCTACCCTTTGTATTTGACCACCCGACATTTGGTTGGGTTTAGATGCTGCTTTACTTTTTAAGCCAACTTTATCTAACATTATTAATGCTCTTTCATAACGCTCTTCTTTTGGCACATTAGCGTAAACTAAAGGTAGGGCAACATTTTCCCAAGCAGATTTTTTTCCTAATAAATTAAAGGTCTGAAAAACAATTCCGATTTCTTTATTTCTAATTAAAGCCAATTCATCATCGTTTAATTGAGCAACATCTGTATTGTTTAAAAAATAATTGCCTCCGGTTGGAGTATCTAAACAAGCAATAATATTCATTAAGGTAGATTTTCCAGAACCAGAACTTCCCATTAAAGAAACAAATTCGTTTTGATTAACTTCTAAAGAGACACCTTTAAGTGCATGAAATTCATTTTCGCCTATTCCGAAAATTTTTCTAACATCAGTTGTTTTAATTATGGTGTTCATTTTAGTAAAAGTTCATTTTAGTTCTAAACCTCATTTATATGTAAGTGGTTTAAGTTGTAAAAAAGTTACATATAAAAATAAATTTATTAAAAGTAACAATTAACAAATCTAACAGAACTAAACTCGAAAAAGGAAGTAGAATTGTAAAAAGATGTTAATAATATGTAAATTTTATACAAATTAGATTGATTTGTATGATAAACTCTGTTTTAGTGATTAAATTGTAAAGAGTTTTTTTAAGAAACCTCATCCGACCATTTTAATCAAGAAAATACTACGGTCTGATGAGTTGTTTTAAAACCCACTCAAGAAATTTTATTCCGTAAAAAACGGATTTTTTTATTTTGTTAAGTGGTTAAGGCTAGCAGTTTTTGCTTTAGGGATATGATATTTAGAGGAGAATGCCTAAAAAGGCATCAGGTATTTTAATTTATAAGCGATATCCTTTTTTAAGAAAATCCTCAAAGGTTTATTTTGTTTGACTACATAAACCTCTGAATTTAATCAAAAAGATAAGAAATAAAAAAATGAGTATCTTTGAAAGATGAAGATAAGCGACAAAAATCTTGATACAATTAAAAAACTTTGTAAAGATTACAAAGTACGCACATTCTCGGCTTTTGGTTCGGTTACCCGAGAAGATTTTAAAACTGATTCGGATATTGATTTTGTTGTTGATTTTAATGAAAATGATCCTTTTAAATATACCGACTTATATTTTCAACTTAAAGAGAAGTTAGAAAAATTACTAAAACGCCAAATAGATCTTGTTGAAGAAAGAGGGGTTAAAAACCAATTCTTTAAAAAAGAGTTAGACAATACTAAAGTTCTAATCTATGGACAATAGACTTAGTGCGTGGTTCGAGGATATTATTAGATCAATAGATGAGATTTTTGAATTTCTTCCTGAAAAAAAAGATTTTTTTGAATACCAAAAAGACCTAAAAACCAAAAAAGCTGTTGAGCGTAATATCGAAATAATAGGGGAGGCTATTAATCGAATTTCAAAACACAAAACTTACAATATCAAAATTAAAAACAGCCAAAAGATAATTGGTACTAGAAACAGAATTGCACATGAATATGATAATATTTCTGATGAAGTAATTTGGACAATAATAGTAAGAGAACTTCCTGAATTAAAAAAAGAGATAGTTAATTTTAGAGACAACAATTAAAAACACCTGTTAGGTTTATAAAACCTGCCAAGAGTAATGTTGTTTACCTGTTAACCCTTATTCTATTTTTTTAGCTAACTTTAAAACTAATATGAGGTTTTGGTTGTTTTTTTTCTTTCTGATGATATATTCATCTCTTTGTTTTTCTCAAGAAAACACTAAAGTTATTGTTTTGGGGTTGGTTGTTGATACAAATAATAACTCTGTAGCGAATACAAATATTACAACACCCAATACAAGTGTAGGAACAACAACAAATAAAGATGGAGTTTTTTATCTTTCTTTAAATAAAGACGCGGCATACATTCAAGTTTCTCACATTAATTATTACCCCAAAACGATACCATTAAATTTTGATAATACTATTAGTGATACTCTTAAGCTAAATATTTTTTTAGTACCTAAAATCAATCAACTTGAATCTTTTGAAATAAGTTCAAAAAAAAACAGAATTACTTTATCGTAAACCTTTTACAACTATACTCGACTTTCACTTTTACAAAGATAATCTACTCTTATTGCTCAAAGAGAATGATATTATTTAATTAAAATTAACCAGCTTAAACTTATATGAAATAAGTGAAATAATAGTTTCACCAAAAACAAAAACACTATATAAAGATTGTTTTGAGAATTTACATCTTTTAACTGTTGATAGTATTTTTCAAATACACTTTAATTTATCAGAACTAGAATTAATATATGGTAATGGTATTAAAAAATATAACAAGTTGCTGAAGCCATGTGTTTTTAAATTAAGTGATAGGCTTATCTTCAAAGAACTTGGTTTGCACAACCAGTCTGTTACTTACTTTTCTTTGAATGACAGTAAAGAAAGGGTTTATATGAAGAAAATAAAAAATAAAGTAACGGAGCATTTTGCTAAGCGAGGTGTAATAGAGGTTGAATATTTAAAAAGTATTTTGAAGAAACGTTCTTTAGGGATTGAAACAAAAGATAAAAGACCTACATATAAAATTAATAGACTAATATTTCAAGAATCTAATTTCTATGAAAAAGTTTTATCCAAGCCATTGTATATTCCAATTTACAAAATAAAAGATGTTGTATTTCTGTTTGACCATACTAATGATAGTTGTTGGAGTTATGATGAGAATTTAGAACTTCAAAAAGGTTCTTTTATAGATTACCACCACCAAGAAGGATGGGCAAAAGAATTAATAGTAGATAAAGAGCAAGGAGAAATTTATGCTAAATTTGAAAAAGGTGGTTTGTGTTATCTTAAAAAAATAGATTTGAGTACAGGTGAAATTACAGATAGCTTTAAGCTAGAAAAACATACTTTTCCTACCAAAATTAAAGTCAAAAACAATACTGCTTACTATTTATATCATGATAGGTATAACCATGGACAAATGAGTTTGTATAAGCAGAGTTTGTATTAAATGAGAATTAACAATTAAAAACTCCTTTTAGGTTTATAAAACCTGACAGGAATAATATATTGTATTTTTTAAGAAACCTCATCCGACCATTTTAATCAAGAAAATACTACGGTCTGATGAGTTGTTTTAAACCCACCCAAGAAATTTTATTCCGTTTTAAAAAACGGAATAATTTCTATCCCTCCAAGGAGGAAAAAGAAAAAGAAGTTGAGTTTAAACGCCCAAATAAAAATTATCGTGTAAAAGGAATGGAGACTTTAGATTCATTGCCAACACCATCGGTTAAGGTTAAATCGAAAATGTGAGCACCTTTAGGAAGATTATCAAAAGTGTGAAATATTTTAGCTTTTTTTGATTCGTATTCCATTAGCACCCATTTTCCGTCAATACTTCCTCTAAAAGATTTTATTCCAGAAAGGTTATCAGCAATTTTTACAGTTATTGTTGAGTTACCAGCCATGTTTTTGTTTTCAAAAATGTTGGTTGGAGCTATTTTTGGAGGAATTGTATCTATCATAACTGTAAAACCACCAAAAGCTTTAGATTTGGCTGAAATGGAATTGTTTCGCCATTTCCCGCCTTTAGAATAGTATTTTTTTCTTCTATCAAAATGAACTATTGTGGCTTTGCTTCTCAAATATTCACTAAGTCTACCAACTTTAATAGAAACCTCTATTGCTTTGTGTAAAGGAGTGTAATCGTTATGGATAAAATAGGTAGGAGTTATCGCACCAGCTAAAGTATCTGTGGTATGGTATTGCAATGCTAAATCGGTATAAAGCGCATTTTTAGGAATTGAAACAGCTATGTTTTTTGCTTTAAAGTAGTTGCTATCACTAAAACTAAATGTGGTATCAACATCAGCTTTTAACACTTTTTGAATTTGAGTTTTGTTAATGTTTCCGCTAACACCAAAAGCTAAAGTTGATGTATTGCCGTACGTATCTTTAACAATATAATTAAAGGCTAATTTTTTGGTTGCAGAAAATTCAATAACTCCGTTGTTTTCGTGTTTAATATAAATTGATAGCGGATTATTTGCTTCAATATAACTTCTTTGAAAACGAACCTTTTTCCTTAAAAAGTATTCATAATCTATTAATGAGTTTAAAGCCCTAGATTCATCAAAACTGAATGCTTTCATTTCTGATTTAAAAATAGTTTTAGAATTGTTGGTTAACTCAATAGAATAAATTCCGTTTCTGTTACCTACACCATTTAATTTATCAATGGTTTCAATTCCAATTCCTACTTCACCATAAGCAGTAATAGGAGTAGCACTTTTTAGTTTGTAATTACCTGCTGAACCAATTACTAAAAAACGTTGAGGTGTTGATTTATTGTTAACGTAGCTGGTATCGTTTAAAGGTGTGATAACAATACTTCTTATAATAGGTTTAATGTTATCTTTAATATCAAAACCAAATAAAAGCGGGTTAACAGGATGTTCAGATTCGGTTTCTCTAATTTCAAAATGCAAATGCGGACCGCCAGAACCACCCGTATTTCCTGATAGAGCAATTACATCACCTTTTTTTACTATCATTAGCGTATCAGAAGGTTGCCAATCTATTTCCCATGTTTCGTTTTCGTATTGGTGTTTTTTAATTTGATGGGCAATTTCTCCTTTGTAACGTTGTAGGTGAGCATAAACGGTAGTGTAACCATTTGGATGATCGATGTAAATGGTTTTTCCATATCCCCAAGGCGAAACTTTAACACGAGAAACAACACCATCTGCAGCAGCATAAATTTTAAAACCTTCTTTTCCTTGTGTTTTCATATCTAAACCACCATGAAAATGATTAGAGCGTAATTCGCCAAAATTACCAGCTAAAAATAAGGGAATTCCTAAAGGAGAACGAAAGTAGTTTTTTGGAATAGTATCTTGAGAAAAGCACTTAAAACTAGTAATGAAAATTAAAAATGCTAATAAAAATTTATTTGTCATGTTGTTTTTTGATTCAAAAAGCTTACCAAAGTGTAAGGAATACAAAGCTATGTAGCGATAAATGAAAAAAAGTTCTTTTTAAATAAGATTATTCACAATTAACCGTGTAAAAGAACTAAGTTTGTAATGGTTGATTTTTATCGAATTATTTTGACCTTTACAGAATGAAGGATATCTCAAATTTGGTAAGTGGAGTTCGTAAAAAAGCTGAAAAGCTGATTGAAAAACAAATCTTGTTAAAAGAAAAAAACGAGAAACTTTCTGGTGAAATTGATAAGATAAAATTAGAATTAACAGAAAAGAACCAACAAATATCGGAGTTAAACAACAAAGTAAAGTTGTTAAAAATTGCGGGAAGCGTTGGAGAAGGAGAGAGTACCAAAGAGGTGAAATTAAAAATCAACGAAATGGTACGGGAGATTGATAAGTGTATTGCTCAAATTAACAGATAATTAAATATTCCCAAATGGGTGAGTTATCGATAAAAATAAAAATTGCAAATAGGGTTTACCCTTTAACTGTAGATTCTTCTGAAGAAGAAGGAATTAGAAGTGCTGCCGAAAAAATTAACCAATCGATTGGTGATTTTGAACGTTTGTATGATGTTAAAGATAAACAAGACTTATTAGCAATGGCTGCTCTTAAAGTAGCTACTCGTAACTTTGATTTGGAAAAGAAAGGCATTTTAGATAGTGCCGAAATTGAGGAAGATTTAATAGCGGTAGAACAATTGTTCGACCAAAATTTGTAACGTTCTTTAAATAAGAAGCAATAATTTATCAGGATATTAGTGAAATCTACGCTTTAGTGTAGTAATCACTTAAAAAAGTCCCGTACAAATTTATTTCGTTTGATAAACTAACATTTTACTTCGTTAGAGCATAGCTCATAAGTAACTAAAACAGGCCCCTTGTAAACCTTTATAAGGAATTCATCCCGATAACTATCGGGAGGGACGTGGGAAGTTTGAACATACTTGGCGGCTCTAATCATTATTTTAGCGGGTTTATCCAAACCAAATTTGTGCGGGTTTTTTTATGCCTAAAATAATGTTGATCTATTCTCTTTTTAACAAAGAAGTGCACAAGTCATTAAATAATTAAAGTAAAATGGACATAGTAAGTATTGTAATTGGATTTGTTATTGGTGGTGCCATTATTGGTGCTGTGGTAATGATGATGATGAAAAAAGCTGCTGAAGGAAAAGGCAGTAAAATTGTAGAAGATGCCAAGGCTGATGCTGAAGTAATTAAGAAAGAAAAATTACTACAAGCAAAAGAAAAGTTTTTAGCGCTTAAAGAAGAGCACGAAAAAGTAATTAACGATAGAGAACGTAAAATTGCTGATTTAGAAAATCGTGCTAAACAAAAAAACGAATCTGCTTCTAAGCAAATAGAAGATGCTAAAAGAAAAGACAAAGAAGTTACTCGTATTAAAGAAACTTTAAATCAACAGTTAGAAATTGTAGAAGCAAAAGAAAACGATTTAGCATCTGCACACAGAAAACAAGTTGAGCAATTAGAAGCTATTTCTGGTTTAAAAGCCGAAGAAGCAAAAGCAGAGTTGGTTGAAGCTTTAAAAGATGAAGCTAAAACAAATGCTTTAGCTTTAATTAAAGATGTAGTTGAAGAGGCTAAGATTAACGCTAATAAAGAAGCTCGTAAAATTGTTGTACAAACAATACAAAGAGTTGCTACTGAGCAAGCTGTTGAGAATTCAGTTTCTATTTTTAGAATAGAAAGTGATGAGATTAAGGGTAGAATTATTGGTAGAGAAGGACGTAACATTAGAGCTTTAGAAGCTGCTACTGGAGTAGAGATTATTGTTGATGATACACCAGAAGCAATTATTTTATCTTGTTTTGATCCTGTAAGAAGAGAAATTGCAAGATTATCTTTACATCAATTGGTTTCTGATGGAAGGATTCATCCAGCAAGAATTGAAGAGGTTGCTAAAAAAACGAAGAAACAATTAGAAGAAGAAATTTTAGAAGTAGGTAAGCGTACCACTATCGATTTAGGAATTCATGGTTTACACCCTGAGTTAATTAGAATGGTTGGTAGAATGAAGTATCGTTCGTCTTACGGACAAAACTTATTACAGCACTCTAGAGAAGTTGCTAATTTATGTGCTACAATGGCATCAGAGTTAGGTTTAGATGCTAAAGCTGCTAAAAGAGCTGGATTGTTACACGATATAGGTAAAGTGCCAGATGATGAGCCAGAATTACCACACGCTATTTTAGGGATGAAAATTGCTGAAAAGTACAAAGAAAAGCCGCATATCTGTAATGCAATTGGAGCTCACCACGATGAGATTGAAATGACTACAACTATTTCTCCTATTGTACAGGTTTGTGATGCTATTTCTGGAGCTAGACCAGGAGCTAGACGTGAGGTAATGGAGCAATACATTAACCGTATTAAAGATTTAGAAAAAATTGGAATGACTTACCCAGGTGTAGAGCAAGCTTATGCAATACAAGCGGGTAGAGAATTAAGAGTTATTGTAGAAAGTGGAAAGGTTAGTGATGCTGAAGCAGATACAATGTCGTTTAACTTAGCAGAAAAAATACAAACAGAAATGACTTACCCAGGACAGGTTAAGGTTACTGTTATTAGAGAAAAAAGAGCTGTTAATTACGCGAAGTAATACAGCTTGTTTCCCTCTTGGAGAAGAGGGATTAAGGGAGATTGATAAACAAAAATGCCAGCTTTATGCTGGCATTTTTTTATTCCCCTTTTTGAAAGGGGGCTAGGGGGATTTTAAAAAAAAAAGCTTACTCCTTAGCTGTGCAGGCGGGTATCCAGTCACAGGAAATTAGTTTTTTTTGTCAATGAGTATTTAACTCCATCTGGATCCCCGATTTCTCGGGGAAGTATTTTCTTGAAAAACTAAGTGTGTCTATTTTAAATCGGTATAATTCTCCCTTTGAGGGGAGAAATTTTGTCCAACATCTTTGATTTGGCAACAAAATTAGAGGGGTGTTAATGGAGTGTTTTTTAATATAAACACTTTTTTTTAGCGTATTTAATCTCACTCAGAATAATTAAGAAAAATGTTATTGAATATAATAAAAGTAGGTTTCAATCCTGGTTTCCCGTTTTCACGGGGAACGAGTTTTTTTATCGTCCCTCCACAGCTTACCTTCCAAATAAAACTAAAACTACAGGTTTTCTTAATGGTATAGCGGTATAATAAAGCTAATAAATTTTGTGAGGAATCACCCCTCTTAAAACCAAATCTACTTTTGTAGATTTTCCTCTTAATATCAAACCCCTCAAGGGGAGAAGTTTCCTCCCTTGAGATGCC